>NZ_SPVJ01000019.1:0-136492 GCF_004634465.1 Bradyrhizobium sp. MOS001 | reverse complement strand
CAAGGATCGCGTTGATGACGCGATGCATGCGACCCGCGCGGCGGTCGAGGAAGGCATCGTCCCGGGCGGCGGCGTCGCCCTGCTCCGTGCCTCCGAGCAGCTCAAGGGTCTGCGCACCAAGAACGACGACCAGAAGACCGGCGTCGAGATCGTGCGCAAGGCGCTGTCGGCTCCTGCTCGCCAGATCGCGATCAACGCCGGTGAAGACGGTTCGGTGATCGTCGGCAAGATCCTGGAGAACAAGACCTACGCTTACGGCTTCGACTCCCAGACCGGCGAGTACGTCAACCTGGTCACCAAGGGCATCATCGACCCGACCAAGGTGGTCCGTACCGCGATCCAGAACGCAGCCTCGGTTGCCGCGCTCCTGATCACCACGGAAGCCATGGTCGCCGAGCTGCCCAAGAAGGGCGGCGCCGGTCCGGCGATGCCCCCGGGCGGCGGCATGGGCGGCATGGACTTCTAAGGTCCAACCACCTCAAGAACTACGAAACCCCGGCAGCGATGCCGGGGTTTTTGTTTTAGGCAAACTCTCTCCCCCCGTCATTCCGGGGCGCGCGGAGCGCGAGCCCGGAATGACGGGGCCCCTCACCAGACCTTCCCCAGCCGCTCCATGTGCGGCTCGCCGTCTTCATCGAGCGACCAGAAGATCCGGGTCACCCGCCCGACGAGGTTGTCCATCGGGATGAAACCCATCGTTGCCATCACGCGGCTGTCGCTCGAGTTGTCGCGGTTGTCGCCCAGCACGAAGAAATGGCCGGGCGGCACGGTGTAGACATTGGTGTTGTCGTAGTAGCCGTTCTCAACGCAGTCGTAGGTGATGTAGGAATTGCCATTGGGCAGCGTCTCGCGCCAGCGCTTGACCTTGACGCTGCCATCCAGACCGCAGGCGGTGCCGGCGAGCCCGTTTGCGAGCGCGACGCGCGTCACCGGTCTGTCATTGAGGACAAGCTGTCCCTGCCGCATCTGGATGCGGTCACCGGGCAGCCCGACCACGCGCTTGACATAGTCGACCGAGGTGTCCTTTGGCGCGCGAAACACGACGACGTCACCGTGCTCGGGCTCGGCCGCAAAGACACGGCCCGAGATCCATGACGGCGCGAACGGAAAGGAATAGCGGCCGTAGCCATAGGCATATTTTGCGGCGAAGACGTAGTCGCCGACGACCAGCGTCGGGGTCATCGAGCCGGAAGGAATGTTGAACGGCTGATACAGGAAGAAGCGAAACAGGAACGGCGGCGACCACAGCACCGGGATCAACAGGATCAAGACGACGATCGCTTTCCATTCCCGCGGCCGGGCCGTAGGGCGGATCGTTTGCTGAAGAGTGGTCATTCGCTTGCCATGATCGAGATTGTGGTCGTCACCGTGAGATTACGCAACCTTCGCGCGCGTGCAATACCCACTCATGGTTTGGTCGCACGGGCGCGCGCACGCGTTCATCGCAAGCGTCGACAATGGACATATGAAGGGCCGCCCGTGGGCGGCCCTTCTGCTTCATGCGCTCTCGGGCGCCTTCAGGCGCACGAGCCGGGTCAGGAGGGCATCGAGGCCCTCGCCGTTGCCGGCATGGAGGTCGATGCGGCCGACCTTCTCGACCAGCCTCTCCAGCGACTCCAGCTCCTTGAGCCGCAGCAGCAGGGGGTTCTCCTCCATCAGGCGGGCGGTGTTCAGGAGCGAACGCGTTGCCGCGGTCTCCTCCTGCCGGCGGATCAGGTTCGCCTTCGCGACCCGCTCCGCCTCCACCACCTTGTTCACCAGCTCCCGGATCTCGCCGGGCAGGATCACATCCTTGACGCCGAGCTCGGTCACCTCCACGCCGGACTCCGCGACGCGTGCCCGCACATAGTCGCGCAGCTCCGCATCCAGCGCCGCCTTCGCAGACAGCACCTCGTCCAGCGTCCGGCCCGCCACCGCCTCGCGGATCGCGAACTGCACCAGCCGATACAGCCACGCATCCACGTCGGGCACGGTCGCAACCGTGCGCTCGGGATCGACGATCCTGCGGAACGCCGTCAGCGTCACCCGCAGCGCGATGCGATCCTTGGTCAGCATCTCCTGCGCGGTGATCTCGACCGCCTGGGGCCGCAGGTCGAGGCGCTTCACCTCGATCTTGCGGCCGACGGTCCAGAAGGCGTGCCGGCCGGGCGCGAGCCGCTCCACGAGCCGGCCCTCGACATAGAGCAGGCCCGCCTCGTGGTTCTCGACCACCGCTTCCATCACGACGGTCGAGCGATTGCGCTCGATCATGGTCAGGTGCCGCGCGCCAACCCGGGGATCGGCGGACACATCGATGCGCTCGACATCGATGCGGGTCGCGACCTTCCAGTAGACGCGCGCCTGCCAGGGCGTCATCAGATGCACGGGCCGGCCGTCGAGGCTGACGATGGCGATCTCGTCCGCCTTGGTCTCGATCGCCTCGAACAGCTCCGCGGCCAGATCAGGCCGCGCGGCCTTCAGCACCGCGTAGCGATCCGCAGAGAATTCGCTGCGGACCACGTCGAGCACCTCGGCCTTCAGCTCGTGCAGGGGATCGAACAGCCGGTGCTTGCCGGGCGCGAGCACGCGCACGAGCTGTCCGTTGCGCGTGAGCAACGCACGCTCGCCGTCCTTCACCGTCACGTTCAGCATCAGCAAATGCCAGGTCATGGCACGCCTCCATCATATTGCCTCCGGCCGAACGCGGCCGGATAGCGGGTTTCGTTTGCAAAGGACGTGAGGACGCGGACGACGCTTCCCGGGAAAGCGGCGGGCCGGGGCTTGAGCTTGCATGACGACGGGCGCACACGCGCGATCGCTCGACGCGTGTCGAGCGGTCATGCGGAGCCACCCGGCATCAGCGCAAGCGGTATCGACCCGCGGCGCAAAGCCGGTCTCACAGTGTCTAGGTTCGGACGGAATGCCTTTCGGCAAAACGGCCGGACTGCGACTGAAGCGCGCGTCCGGTCCTCGTCAGAGGTATCAGCTTTTCAGGCTGAAACGGAGCGCTGGAGCGGGATTCGAACCCGCGACAGGATGAGTAACAGTCATCTGCTCTACCAAACTGAGCTATCCTTTGTGCAAGAGACCGGAATCGAACCGATGCCTTCGGGTGTTCAGCCCGACGCTCTCCATGAGCTACGTCCTGCGTTTGCCCTTCATTCGGCGGAACACGAAACCGCAGAGCGGCTCGCGCCAGTCGGGATCTCAGAGAGCCCGAACCCATGGCCTAGCGAAGGAGGGCGCTAATAGACGAAGCACGTTCGGGTTGCAAGGGGGAAAGCCAAGATTTTTCGTCACGCACTCCGCACTGTGACGCGATGATCACAATGCGAGGTGACGTCAACCGCGCGACGTTTCCTGAAAACACGCCCTCACCCAGTCGATCGTCACACGCGTCGCGGGATCGCGCTTGAGGTGGTTTTGCACCAGCAGCCAGGCGTCGCGCCGCTTCGGCAGCAGCGTGGCGCGCAGGCGGCGATCGCCGAGCAAGTCCGCGCAAACATACTCCGGCAACACGCCGGCGGCCCGATGCGCGCGGATCAGGTTACGGATGACGCGAACGTTGTCGGTGACGCAGCGCGCGCGGGCTTGCTTCATGCGCAGGAATTGCATCTCGGGAATGGCACCGAGTTCGTCCGGATAGGCGCACAGCACCGGTTCGCCCTCGGTCGCAACAGGCTCGAAATAATAAATGCGGATCTCGCCGAGCCTGGAGATCGCGAAGTCACCCTTGTCGGGTTTGCGCAGCCGGATGGCGAGATCGGCTTCCCAGCGCGAGAACTTGACGTTCTCGCTCGAGGTGAGGAATTGCAGCGTCAGGCCGGGATTGGCGCGCAGGAAGTCGCTCGCGCGCGGCGACAGCACCTCCTCAGCGAACGTGTTGGTGGAGGCGATGCGCAGGCGTCCCACCGGACCTGCCAGGCTCGCGCCGACGCGACCGATCTCGGCGGCATGTGCGGCCATCGCCTCGACATGCGCCAGCACCGCCTCGCAACTCCGCGTCGGCCTGCGGACGCCGTCGGCGGCCTCGAACAGACGCAAACCGAGCGCACGCTCGATGCGCGACAGCCTGCGCCCGACCGTCGTCTCGTCGATGCGCAGCCGCGCGCTGGCGCCCGCATAGGTGCCCTCGTCCCTGACGGCGGCGATGATGCGCAGATCGTCCCAGTTCATTGCGTCAGGTTATACCGGCCGGGATCAGCCTGCAATATCGCAGCCACCCGCTGCAATATCCCTGCATATCGGCAGGCATTCCCGGGGCTATGTTTGTGCAGCCTTTTGCCCCGGAGATTTCCAGACCATGACGACCGCAAAGACCCTGCTGCAGCTCGCCGGTGCCGATCTCAACCCGCCGCGTCTTGGCGACGCTGCGCTGGTGCTGATCGATATCCAGAACGAATATCTCGCTGGTCCGCTCGCTTTGCCCGACGCGGGACCTGCGATCACGCGGGCGGCTGCGCTCCTGGCACGGGCACGCGAGAGCGGAGCCGCGATCATCCATATCGCCCATCGCGGCAAGGCCGGCAGCCTGTTCGATCGCCGCGCTGAGCGCGGCGCCATCGTCGCCGAGCTGAGCCCCCGTGCCGGCGAGCTGGTGATCGAGAAGGAGTTGCCCAATGCATTTGCCGGCACTGATTTGCAGGCGCGCCTTGCCGCAACCGACAGGAAGAACATCGTGCTGGCCGGCTTCATGACGCATATGTGCGTCAGCTCCACCGCCCGTGCCGCGCTCGACCTCGGCTTTCGCACGACTGTTGACGCCGATGCCTGCGCCACGCGCGACCTGCCCGACGGCCGCGGCGGCACGCTGGACGCCCGGACCATCCACGCGGTTGCGCTCGCCGAGCTATCCGACCGCTTCGCGATCATCGCGCGCGGCGATGTGCTGAAATAGCGGAGCAACGCGATGCTGCAGCTCTATTTCTCGCCGATGGCCTGCTCGCTTGCGAGCCGCATCGCGCTGATGGAAGCCGGCCTCGATGCGCGCTATCATCTGGTGCATCTCAGGACCAAGACGGTCGCCGACGACGACGGCGATTTCCGCGGCGTGTCGCCGAAGGCCGCGGTGCCGGTCCTGGTGCTGGAGAACGGCGAACGGCTGACCGAAAGCGCGGCGGTCCTGCAATACATCGCCGATGCGAAGCCGGAGGCGGGTCTCGCGCCCCGGTTCGGCGATCCCGACCGCTACCGCCTGCAGGAATGGCTGAGCTTCATCGGCACCGAGATCCACAAGGCATTCCTGTTTCCGACCTTCTGGTACAAGGACGACGGCTCGCTCGCCAAGCCGCGTGCAAGGATCCCGCAGACATTGGCGGTGCCATCGGCGCATCTCGCGGACCGCGAATTCCTCGTCGGTGACAGCTTCACCGTCGCGGATGCCCATCTCGCCTGGGCCCTGCTGCTGCTCCGTCCCGCGGGCGTCGACATCGCACAATGGCCAAGCCTGTCGGCCTATCTCGCGCGCATGCAGGCGCGGCCCGCCGTGCGGGAGGCGATTGCGACCGAGATGGAGCTGCGCAAGACGGTGGCGGCAAACCCGGCGTGACAGGATGTCACGGTCGCCAAATCTGACGGGTCCACAGCGAGGGCATTGATACCGACGCGGCATGCGCTAATCTGGGGCATATTTTTCGATATTTCCCTGGAAGGCATTCATGCGTGCTCCTTCTGGAATTTTGCGTCTTTTTTTCCTGACCCTCCTCGCCCTCTGGCTGAGCTTTGGGCTGAGCCTTGCCCCCGCATCGGCGGACACGCGGGTCGCGCTGGTGATCGGCAACGGCGCTTATGTCTCTACGGCGCAGCTACCCAACCCGTCGCACGATGCCGAAGACGTCGCAGCCTCGCTCAAGCGCAGCGGTTTTGAGGTGTTTCAAGGCATCGACCTGCGTCAAGCCGACATGCAGGACCTGACCATCCGCTTCGCGCGCGCCGCGAGCCGTGCCGACGTCGCGATGTTCTATTACAGCGGCCATGCGATGCAGTACAACGGCGTGAACTATCTGATGCCCGTCGACGCCGTGCTGACGGATGAGGCGGACCTGAAGCGCTTCGTGCGGGTCGACGACATCGTGAACGATCTGCAGCAGGCCAAGAATTTGCGCATCCTCGTGCTCGATTCCTGCCGCGACAATCCGCTGGCCGAAACCTTGAAGCGCTCTGCCGGCTCGACCCGCGCCGTCTCGATCGGACGTGGCCTGTCGAAAGTCGAGGCGCCGCGCGGCACGATCGTGTCGTTCTCGACGCAATCTGGACAGGTCGCCGCCGACGGCACCGGCCGCAACAGCCCTTACACGACCGCGTTCCTGAAGCACATCGAGGACCCGCAGGAAATCGGCGACGTCTTTCGCGACATCAGCAGCGACGTCTATGATTCCAGCGGCAAGACCCAGCTGCCGGAGCTCTCGCTGTCGATCATCGGCAAGTTCTATCTGAACGGGCCTGTGTCGGTCACGGTCGCGCCGGCGGCCTCCCAAGCTGCACCGAAGGCCGATCCCTGCGCGGCCGCCGAGGCGCACTGGAAGGCTGCTGAGGGCATCGGCACGCTGGGTGCCTTTGAGGATCATCTCGCGAGATTCCCGAACTGCATCTTCGCCACCCTCGCCAAGGCACGCATTGAAGGCCTGAAGCAGAAAGTGGCGGTCGCGCCGAGCGGTAACGCCAGAACCACCGGCAGCAAGGATTTCGACGGCAGTTGGGACGTGACGTTGAACTGCTCGGCTTCCGGCAAGGCACAGGGCTTCACCAGGCCCCTGGTCGCCACCGTGACCAATGGCGTGTTTCACGCCGAGGTGCAGGGTCCGGGCGGTGTCAATCGGCTGGAGATCGACGGCCAGATCCCCGCGGACGGCAAGACGACCTTGAGCGCGCGCGGCACGACGGGGGCGAGCACCTACACACTCAACAACCTCGCACCCGGCTCGCCTTACGCCTTTACGGTCGATGCGCAGTTCGATCGCACCCGCGGCAGCGGCAAGCGCAACGAGGCGCGCGCCTGCAACCTGGTTTTCGTCAAGCGCTAAGCCGCGCGATGATCGCGCGGCCTCGCATGCAACGCCCGCTCACACGCCCGTCTGGCTGATGAACTTGGTGTTGAAGTAACCTTCCATCGCCTCGGTGCCGCCTTCCGAACCATAGCCGGAATCCTTGATGCCGCCGAACGGCACTTCAGGCAATGCCAGACCAAAGCTGTTGATCGACATCATGCCGGCCTCGACCGCCGCGCCGATCGCAGCCGCCGTCTTGGCCGAGCTGGTGAAGGCGTAGGAGGCGAGACCAAAGGGCAGCCGGTTCGCCTCCTCGACCACGTCGTCGAATGACGAGAAGCGGGAGATCAGGGCGAGCGGGCCGAACGGCTCCTCGTTCATCGCGCGCGCATCCTTCGGCACATCGCTCACCACGGTCGGCTCGAAGAAATGGCCCTTGTTGCCGACGCGCTTGCCGCCGGTCTCGAGCCTGGCGCCCTTGCCGACGGCATCCTGCACCATGCCTTCGATGGCGGTGACGCGGCGCGGATTGGCGAGCGAGCCCATTTTGGACTCGGGATCGAGGCCGTTGCCGACCTTGAACGCCTTGGCGCTGTCGACGAATTTGTCGACGAATTCGCGGAACACGTCGTCCTGCACCAGCATCCGCGTCGGCGAGATACAGACCTGGCCGGCGTTGCGATATTTCGCCGCCGCCAGAATCTTCGCGGCCGACGCGACGTCGGCATCCCCAAAGACGATCGCCGGAGCATGGCCACCGAGCTCCATGGTGGCGCGCTTCATGTGCAGGCCCGCAAGCGCATTGAGCTGCTTGCCAACATGGGTCGAGCCGGTGAAGGAGATTTTCCGGATCACCGGATGCGGGATCAGATATTCGGAGATCTCCGACGGCACGCCGTAGACGAGGTTGATGACGCCGTCGGGCACGCCCGCGTCCGCAAACGCGCGGATCAACTGCGCGGGCGAAGCTGGTGTCTCCTCCGGCGCCTTGACGATGATCGAGCAACCGGCAGCGAGCGCCGCGGAAAGCTTGCGCACGACCTGGTTGATCGGGAAATTCCACGGCGTGAACGCGGCGACCGGGCCGACCGGCTCCTTCATCGCGATCTGGTAGATGCCGGGGCCGCGCGCGGGGATCAGACGGCCGTAGGCGCGCTTGGCTTCTTCGGCGAACCACTCGATCACGTCAGCGGCGGCCATCGCCTCCATCTTCGCTTCACCGAGCGTCTTGCCTTGCTCCATCGTCAGCAGCGGCGCGATCTCGTCATTGCGCTCGCGCATGATCGCGGCGGCCTTGCGCATGATCCGGCAGCGCTCGAAGGGGGCAACGTTACGCCAGACCTTGAAGCCGGCGGAAGCGGCGGCGAGCGCCTCGTCGAGATCGGATTGGCCAGCATGCGCGACGGTGCCGATCACCTCCTCGGTCGCGGGATTGCGCACCTCGATCGCTTTGCCCGAATGGGCCGGGCGCCATTTGCCGGCAATGAAAAGCTGCGTGTTCGAATAGGCCAACGGAATCTCCTTTTAGGTCGAGCTGTGACAGATGGCGTCCGCGGCGCGCGTCATCTCCGGTCCGAGATAGAGGCGGAAGCGCGGCTCGGCGGCGAGCGTGCGGAAGTCCGCCATCCGCGTCACCCCGCCGCCGGCGACGAACAGGAATTGCCCGGCGATCTCGGCGAGGATGTCGAGGTGCCAGCTGGCTGTCGGATGCATGCAGAGGATGACCAGCCTGCCCTCGTCGCGCAGCTTGCGGAAGAAATCGAGCATGAAGCCGATATAGCCGTCCTGCAGGTTGAACTGCGGTTCGTCGAACAAGTGAACCAGCGGCGTACGAGTCGGCGACGGCGCCAGCAAGGCGGACGGAACGCGCTTGCGGAACCGCCTGACCTGATAGGACTGGTGATAGTGGATCGCGAGCCGGTCGCGCTCGCGGTATTTGACGCCGTGGATATCGGTACCGGCGACCAGCACGCGCCCCGAAGTCGGCGCGTTGGAACCGGTCATCATCTCGAACAACGTCGTCTTGCCGGCGCCGTTCGGCCCGACCACGCCGACGATGCCCGGCTCCTCCAGCGACAGGTTTGCCTGAAGCGTGAACGTCGGACGGCGGATGACGCGGCCCCTGGTGTAGACCTTGCGGACATCATCGAGAACGAGCAGCGGTGCGGCCACTTATTGTACTCCCAGCAAGCGCTGACGAAGCGCGCGATCGTCGCGCAAGGCGGCGGCCTCGCCGGTCCAGACGATCCGGCCACGGTCGATCACCGCGGCATGGTCCGCGACCGACAGCGCGATCTCGGCATTCTGCTCGACAACCAGCGAGGCGATGCCCTCGTCCTTCATGCGCAATATCGTCGCGAGCACGTCGCCGACGATCTTTGGCGCAAGACCCTGGCTCGGCTCGTCGAACAGGACCAGTCCCGGCGAGCCGACCAGCGCGCGCGCAATCGCGACCATCTGCATCTCGCCGCCCGACAGGTTCTCGCAGTCGCGCTCCATGAGATATTCGAGCGGCGAGAAGATCGCGGCTGCCTCCTTGACGCTCCAGTTGCGAAAGCGCGTGCGCTTCTGCGCGATGGTGAGGTTGCGCGCCACCGACAAGGTCGGGCACAGCCGCCGGTCGTCGGGCACCCAGCCGATGCCGGCGCGCGCGATCTCGTGGGTCGGATCGCGCGTCACGTCATGCCCGTCAAAACGAACCGCGCCGCGGCGCGGGCGCGTCAATCCGAGAATCGAACGGAGCATGGTGGTCTTGCCGGCGCCGTTGGGCCCGAGCAGTGCAAACACCTTGGCGTGCTCGATGGCGAGCGAGGCGCCGAACAGCGCCTGGGTCTCGCCGTAGAAGGTATCGACCCCGTCCACTTCGAGGATCATGCGAACTTCCCGAGATTGGAACGACGCACCCATTCGTTCTGCTGCAGCTCGTGCGGCGTGCCGCGCGCTACCACCTGGCCCCAATGGATGACCGAGATGCGATCGGCGAGCGAGAACAGGAACTCCATGTCGTGCTCGATGGCGACGATGGTCAGCCGGCCCTTCAGGCGCGCCACCAGAGCTGCCAGCCGCTGCACGCCGTCGGAGCCGAGGCCGGAGGTCGGCTCGTCCAGGCACAGCACGCGCGGGGCCTGCGCCAGCGCGACCGCGATCTCCAGTGCGCGGCGGTCGCCATAGGACAGGTCTTTGGCGCGGACGTCGCCCTTGTCGGCAAGCCCGACCGCGGCGAGCGCTTCGGATGCCTGCTCGGCAAACCTGCGGTCACCGGCTGCGGCACGGGCGATATCGAGGCCACGGGCGCGAAACGCGGGCAAACCCATCATGACGTTGTCGCGGGCAGAAAATTCGTCGAACAGGGTCATGATCTGAAACGAGCGGGCGATACCCTTGGCGGCGATGCGGTGGGGGCTCAATCCCGTGACGTCCTCGCCGCCGAGCAGGACTCGGCCGCGGCTCGGTTTCACCCTGCCGGTGAGGACGTTGAAGAAGGTGGTTTTGCCCGCGCCGTTGGGACCCATCACGCCGTGAAACTCGCCCTCGGCGACCGCGAGATCGACGCTTTCCAGCACGACGCGGTCGCCGAAGCGAACGTGCACACCCGCGGCCTCGATCATGCTCATCGCCCGCCCCCGACCAGCAGACGCATCGCGGACGTGCCGCGCCGCCGCAGCGCGTTGAGTGAATGCTGCTGCACGGCGGCCGAGAGCGCGCCCGCGATGCCTTCCGGGCGGAACAGCACGATCGCAATGAACAGCAGACCGAAATAGAGCATCCAGGCATTGGTCAGCGCGCCGATCACGTCGCGCGCGGTGAGGAAGAGAAACACGCCGATCACCGGCCCCCAGAAGCTGACGAGCCCGCCACCGACCAGCGTCATCATCACGACGTAGCCGGATTGATGCAGGCTCATGACATCGGGGAATGCGGCGAGCTGCGCCATCGCGAACAGTCCGCCGGCAAAGCCGGACACGGCCGCCGACAGCGCAAACACCGACGCCTTGTAGAGCCACACGTTATAGCCGAGATGGGCGGCGCGAACCTCGCTCTGCCTGATCGCAGCGACCACGCGGCCATAGGGCGAGTGCACCAGCCGCCACAAGACGGCGGTACCGACCGCGAACGCCGCGAGCACAAAATAGTAGAACGCGACATTGTCGGTGAGATCGAACGACACCAGCCCGAAATCGGCCGGCAGCCGCTTGATCTTGAGAAGCCCATCCTCACCGCCGGTGATGCGGTGCGACTTGATCGCCAGCGTCCAGAAGATCTGGCCGAAGGCGATGGTCATGAAGGCATAATAGATGCCGCGCCGGTGCGAGATGAACAGCGCCACCAGCACGCCGGCAAGCCCCGCGACCACGGCCGCGGCAGCGAGACAGATCCAGAGATTGGCGACAATGTCGAACTGGCAGAGCCCGAACGCATAGGCGCCGATGCCGAAATAGGCGCCATGTCCGAACGAGGGAAGTCCGGCCGTGCCCAGCACCAGATTGAACGCGAGCGCATAGAGCGACCAGATCAGGATCTCGATCCCGAGATAGGGATAGAGCCCGATCCGCGCGATCCAGAGCGGCACCGTTGCAAGCACCAGCCAGAGCACCAGCATCGTCGGCGTGACGAGGCG
Organism: Bradyrhizobium sp. MOS001; assembly: GCF_004634465.1. Lineage (NCBI taxonomy): Bacteria > Pseudomonadati > Pseudomonadota > Alphaproteobacteria > Hyphomicrobiales > Nitrobacteraceae > Bradyrhizobium > Bradyrhizobium sp. MOS001. Next base: position 124,909 of record NZ_SPVJ01000019.1, on the reverse strand, counting down.
CGCGGCATCGGATGAAGAATTTGATCCCACAATCATTCCCTAGGCCTCGAGCACGCTTTTCTTGCCCCACAGGCCGCGTGCACGGAACGTCACGACGGCGACCAGCAGGATGTACATCGACAACAGCGACCATTCGGACGCGTAAGCGCCGGCAAGGCCGACACAGAGTCCGACCAGAAGCCCGGCCACGGCGGCGCCCCAGAAACTCCCGACGCCGCCGAGCACGATCACCAGGAACGCGGGGATGACGGCATCGACGCCCATATGCGGACGAATGCCCCAGATCGGCGCAACGATAATGCCCGCGATCGCGGCCAGCATGGTGCCGAACACGAACACCAGCAGCCGTAAGCGCGACAGGTTGATGCCGAGCGCGCGGACGATCTCGCTGTCATGGGCGCCGGCCTTGACCGTCGCGCCGAACGAGGTCTTCTCGATCAACAGCCAGACCAGGCCGATGATTCCGGCCGCGATGCCCGCCGCGTAGAAGCGATAGGTCGACCAGATCAGATCGCCGAACAGGAAGCCGCCGTTGATGGCGGACGGAACCTGCAGCACATAGTCGCGCGTGCCCCAGACCAGGCGGATCAGCTCCTCGATCACCATCGCCGCGCCGAAGGTCAGGAGCAGTCCGTACAGCGGATCCTTGCCGTAGGTCCGCCGCATGCAGAGCTCGATCAGCATGCCGACGAGGCTCACGACCACGGGCGCGATCACCAGCGTCGCGGCATAGCGCCAGCCGAGCGGCAGCGCGAGCCACACTTTGGCAAGATCGACCGGCAATGGCGGGCGCGGTCCGGTCAGCTGCATGGCAACGTAGGCGCCGAGCGCGAACAGGGAGCCATGCGCGAGGTTGATCTGCTCCATCAGCCCGACAATGAGCATGAAGCCGAGCGCGATCAACGCGAACAACAGGCCAAGCGTCAGGCCGTTCAGAAGATGCGGAAGAAGGTCGAACAAGGTCTTGGTCTCGCAACTGGCATTTGCTCACTCGGGACACCGATGGCCCGGGCTTGCGGCGCGCGACACGCGCGCCGCTCGTTCCATGACGCGACGCACCGTCTCTAGGAGTCGACGGTCGGCACCTGCTCATAGGGCGTGAGCTTGCACTTGCCGGGCGCAGCGTCATCGGCAGCCGATTTCGGCTCCGTCCAGCTGATGATCTCGAACAGATCGGTGTTGTCGGCCGGCTTGGCGTTGCGCCGCGCCAGATAGATCGTCTGCTGCATCTGATGCGTCATGGGGTCCATGTAGGCGTCGAAATGCTGCATGCGGTCGGTCGCCGAGACTTTCAGGTTCTCGAGCTCTTTGATGATCTTGACGTTGTTGGTCGACCCTGCCCGCTCGATCGCACGGAGCAATTCGCGCGTCGACATATAGCCATTGTAGGAGACGTTGCCCGGCACCGGGATCGGGCCGTCCTTGTTGGCGGCCTGCCATTTCCTAACGAACTCGGCGACGCCGGGCAGTTGCAGCTTGTGATACCAGGTGGTGCCGAACACGCCGAACAGGCTGTCGGGCGCGCCCCATACATCGGGCCAGTCCTGCTGGTTGTTGATCCAGGCCGGCTTGCCGTCGAGCTTGAGCTGCGCGACCTGCTCGCGCAGCGCCTTGATGTCGTCGCCGCCAATCGCAGTCGCGACCACGTCGGGCTTTGCTTGTTGGATCTTCAGGAGGTAGGCGGTGAAGTCGCGCGTGTTCTGAGGCACCAGCAAATTGTCGATGATCTTGCCGCCGGCAGCCTCGACCTGCGCCTTGGTCGCGGCGGACGTGGTGTGACCCCATACGTAATCGTTGGTCAGCAGCATCCAGTTCTTGCCGATGGAATCGACGGCGTTCTTGACGGATGCCTTAGAGAAATTGGTGCCGTTGCCGTCCCACACGAATTTCACGCGTGAGCAATTCTCCCCGGCCTCGCTCGGCGCGGAGGAATTGGTGTTCATGTAGATCACGCCGTATTTGCTGGCGACCTGGGTGATGGCGTTGGCGACGCCGGAATGCAGCGCGCCGATCAGGATAGTGCAGTCCTCGCGGGTGATGAAGCGTTCGGCAACGCGGCTGCCGGTGGCCGGCGTCGTCTCGGTGTCTGCGGTGATGAACGAGACCTGGCGGCCGAGCACGCCGCCTTTGGCGTTGAACTCGTCGATCGCCATCTTGATGCCACGGAAATCATCCTGGCCGCTGTTGCCGTATTGGCCGCTGGCATCGCAGGTCAGGCCGAGCTTGATCGGCTTCGCGCCTTGCGCCCACGCGTGATTCTCTTTCCACGGCCCGAAGAAGCTGCCGGTGCCGCCGATGACGCTCGCCATCAAGCTGCCCTTCAGAACGCTTCGCCGTGAGATCTGACGCCCTCTCATCGTTTCCTCCCGTTTTCGAAGTCTTTTGCTTTTTTGTGCCATTAGAATATTCATTCCATTTGTTATGTAAAGTAGAATATTTGATCCAAACGGTGAAATGCCGTTAAACAGGCGACCGATCTGGAGACCCGAGACGATGAACAAGGCACAAGGCGCGATGAGCTACGACGAGCTGCGCGGCGCCATTGCGCAGCGGCACCGGGCGCTATCCGGCCGGCTGCAGCAGATCGCGGAGTTCGTGCTCGATCACCCGACCGATGTCGCGCTCGGCACCGTGGCCGAGGTGGCGCAGCGCTCGGGCGTGCCGCCCTCGGCGATCGTTCGCTTCGCCCATGCGCTCGGCTTTGGCGGCTTCACCGAGATGCAGCAGGTGTTCCGCTCCCGCCTCGTCGCCGGCGTCGCGCCGAGCTACAAGGCGCGGCTCGCGCGCATGAAGAGCGAGGAGAAATCGGTGCTCGGCCGCCAGCCCGCCGCGGTGCTGTCGCGCTTCGTCTCGGAAGCGCAATCGTCGCTGGTGACGCTCAGTCAATCCGTGCATGCGCGCGAGCTCGACGCCGCCACCGCGATCCTCACCAAGGCGCGCGACATCTATCTGCTCGGCCTCGGCGGCTCGTTTCCGGTTGCGACCCACCTCGCCTACGTGCTGCGCAAGCTCGGACGTCGCGTCGTCCTGCTCGATGGCACGGGCGGCAGCATCCACGAGCAGTCGCATGCCGCAACCACGGAGGACGCACTGGTCGCGATCAGCTTCCGGAACTACTATCCGGATACGGCGCGGCTGTTTCCCGAACTCGTTGCGCGCGGCGTGCCCACGATTTCCATCACCGACAGCCTCCTGAGCCCGATCGTCGAAGGCGCGAGCGTCGTGTTCGAGATCCAGGACATGCCCGAGCCGGCGCTGCGCACGCTGGTCGCACCGATGTGCCTCGTGCAGGCGATGGCGATCGGGCTCGATCTCGCGGCGGACTGACGTTTCATAACAGGAGAAGAACATGGCTGCACATGACGGGAAAGTATTGTCAGGACAGGTGGCGTTGGTGACCGGCGCGGGACGCGGGCTCGGACGCGCCTTTGCAGAGAAGCTCGCCGCGCTCGGCGCCGATGTCGCCATCCACGGCATGCGCGAGAACGGGCCGGCGGAATATGGCGAGGGCACCACCCTCACCGCGGTGGCGGCAGAAATCGGCCAGCAATTCGGCGTCCGCAGCCAGCGCGTGCTCGGCGATCTCACCAGGGGCGATCACATCGCGCGCGTGATTGCCGAGACGGAAGCAGCCCTCGGCCCGATCGGCATTCTCGTGCACAATGCCGGCGGCGACATCGCAGCCGCCGGCGGCAAGCCGGACCCGAACGACGCGGTGAACATCAAGGAGGCCGATGTGCGCGCGGTGCTGGAGCGCAATCTGCTCTCGACCATCCTGACCTGCCAGGCGGTCGCGAAGGGAATGATGGAGCGGCGCCGCGGCCGCATCGTCACGCTCGGTTCGGTCGCCGCGTTCAAGGGCCGCACCCAGGGCTCGATCTATGCGGTGTCGAAGGCCGGCGTGACCCACTACACGCGATGCCTGGCCGACCAGCTCCGCGCCTACGACATCGCCGTCAACTGCATCGCGCCCGGCGATACCCGCACCGGCCGTTTCCTCGGCACGCGCGCGGTGGACCCCGACAGGATGGTCGAGACCGGAACGCTCGACCGCATCGCGACCGTCGACGAGGTCGCGCGCGTCGTCGAGTTCTTTGCAGGTCCCATGGGCGCCTTCGTCTCGGGCCAGGTGCTCAGGATCGACGGCGGCGGACAATGCTGGCCAGGCTAAATCAGAAAAGAAAAGGGCCGCTGCAAGCGGCCCTTTGAGATCATCGCGAATTGACTGAGCTTACTCGACCCGCGCCAGCACCGCGAGCTTGCGGATGCCCTTGTTACGGTAGGCGTCGAGGAACGCGTAATAGTCCTTGAACGACACACAGCCGTTGGAATCGCCGTTCGGCCCGAGCATGAAGGTGTGGGCGAGCAAGCCGTCGCGGCCGTAGATCGCGCTCTCGCCGCCGATCGGGGTCAGGCGCAGCGCCGGCACGCCATGGAACAGCGCTTCGCGCGGCTTCAGCGTGTAGATGTGCGGCGGCGTCACGCCGCGCATGCGGACGCGCGAGGAGCGCGGATCGTCGAGATTGGAGCCGAGGCCGGAATGCGCCTCGAGCTTGGTGCCGTCGGGCAGGTAAACCATCTTGGCGGTGATGTCGTAGACCGCCGTGTCGCGCTCATAGGGCGCCGAACCGCCGAGCATGGGGTTCTGCTCCCGCGGCGCGATGGACGCGGTCACGCTGGCATCGGCCGAGGCATAGGCCAGCAGCCCGCCGGACGGCTCGCGCTTGCCCCATAGCTTCTCGACCATCGACTGGCGCGGCCCGGTGATCGACATCACCGCGGCCTTGGCGCGATCGGCAAACGATTTCGGCTTCGCCTCGGGCGCCGGCACGATCTCGGCCGGATCGGCCGAAGCCAGCTGCATCTGCGCATCCGGCGCGCGCTTGGCCTTGTCCGCAGTTTTGTCGGCAATCTTGGCCGGTGCTGCCGGCTTCAGCGCGTCCGCGACCTTCGCGATCACGCTCTGCTTGGGTGCGTCCTTCGACGCTTCCTTGGCGACGGCGACCTGGGTTGCGGGCGCGGCGCTCGCATTCGACGCCACGCCCTGGGTCGCGGCCGCGGCAAAGCGCTCGTTGAACATCTCGCGCGAGATCGGGGCTGCGACCTGGAGCCGGTCGGGCAGCAGCGCAAAGGTGTCCCTGATGGCCTCGCCGGCCTCACGCAGCGCCACCCTGGGCGCGCGCTTGATCACGGGCTCGTCGTAGCCAATGCTGCCGACGGTCGGATAGACGCTGGCGCCGAGGACGTTGCTGTAGATGGTCCAGCCGGCGCCCATCACGACGCAGCCGATCGCCGCAGCGCCCAGCCAATTGGTGGTGGTCATTTTCCGGGAAGGCTTCCGAAGAGAATTCTTGGACTTCCGTGCCGCGTTATTCTGCGCAGCGATACTCGTACTCATTCGCCTTGCGTCCAGGACGGTGTCACTCAGTCCCCCTTCGAAGTGCCGCTGGTCACGATCCGGGAACAGCATCTCGCAGGAGGTCGGAGCGTCATTAAGGCGACTTTTAGTTAAATGCAGATTAAGTTCGGGCAGATGTGAGGCACCGCGTTAACGCTGTCCCATTTCGAGAAAAAAGTCCGCAAAACTACGGACTTAGCAGCATCTGTTAACTATAATTCTCGGCCGGTTCGGCGCGTTCGACGGACGTCACAGGCCGCCCCTCTAAGGCCATCCAACCAAGTCGTTTTCGTGGTCTTCAATACCTGGACAATAGCGGGGAAGCGTTGCGCGAGGCTGGTGCGCGCTGCCCTCTCCAGCGGGTGTCAGCAGGGTGGCGGCAGAGCCCGTCCCACATCACACATCGCGCACAGAGTGCTCACGCGGCACGGCCGCCCTGACTGAAAGTTGATCGCGCCGGACTGGAAAAGACCGCACCGAGGAAATAGCTCCGAGAGCGGCACTTTTCAGCAGCCTCTGCGTGTGATACGGTACCGTATCAACATCGCTTTGAACTGTGCCAAGCACGCAAACGGAGGCTGGCATGAGAGGGATCGCGGGCGCCGGTATTTTCGCTCTGGCGTGGTTGTTTCAGTTGATCGGGTCTGCGAATGCACAGCCGGCTGTCAATGTCGGCTGCACGGCATCGCCATCGGCTGCGGGCACGCAAGTGTGGCGCTGCGACAACGGCATCACCATCGTTGCGGAAAACGGCGCCAGATTTGAACTTAAGGACGCCAACCGCGACGGACATATTGACTCCGTGGAGTTGAGCAGCAAGGCGCTGCTGATCGAGGTGCCCAAGAAGCCCGGCGGCAATCCCTTCAAGGTGCTGACGCCGCAGGCGATCGCCGCAGTGCGCGGGACCAAATGGGCCGTCGATGTCGCTGAGGCCAAGACCGCGGTCTTCGTTGCTGACGGCCGTGTCGGTGTGAGCCGCAGGGCTCGTGGACGCGGCGTCGTGCTCGGACCGGGCCAAGGCGTCGATGTCGAGGCAACGGGCCCGTTGACCGTCAAGACCTGGGGCCAGCCGCGCGTCGACGCGCTGATGGCAAGACTGGGTCAATAAGGCCTGGACAATTAAGGCCCGCGCAGCAACGCCCGGGCGACAAAGAAGATTGCATTACGTAATGACTAGACGCGTTCAGATTCTGGTGGCACTCGTCCTCACCGCGCTGTGGGGTGCCGGCATCTATGCCGGCCACGCCAACGGTCATCTGCGCTTTCTTGATCGGCTCGAGGCGACGCTGACGGATTGGCGGACCCAGGTCCGCGGCGTGCAGGCTCCGCCCGATCTCGTCACCATCGTCGCAATCGACGACACCGTCGTGAAGCGCGGCGGCAGCTATCCGCTGCCGCGCGCCGATCTCGCGCGCGTCGTCGATACCATCGTGCAGTTCAAGCCGAAGGTCGTCGCGATCGACCTGCTCCTGGTCGACCGCAGCGCTGCGATCGGCGACGCGACGCTGGCCAACACGCTCGCCACCGGTCCCATGGTGCTCGCCGCCGCGGCGATCTTCCCGACCGCCAGCGAGACCGTGGAGCCGGGCACCCAAGGTCCCCTCGCCGCGCTGCCACAGGCCGAGCGATTCCTGCTGCCGCTGCCCGCCTTCGCCGATCACGCCGAGGTCGGAGTCGTCAACGTCGCGACGGGGCAGTCGGGCTCGCCGCTTTCGGTACCGATGCTGTTCCGGACCCGCGACAGGGTCGAGCTGTCGTTTCCCTTGCGCGTCGCGACGCGCGCGCTCGACAAGCCGCTGACGATCGCGCCGGATCATCTCATGCTCGGCGACCGCGCGGTGTCGACCGACAGCGATTTCGCGCTGCCGATCACCTATTACGGCCCGCGCCGCACCATCCGCACCGTCAGCGCGCAGAGCATCTTCGACGGTACGCTCAATCGCGCGGCGATCGAGAACCGCATCGTCGTGATCGGCGCCGCGGTCGCCGGCGGCGGCGACTTCTATCCGACACCGTTCGATTCCCTGATGCCCGGCGTCGAGGTGATCTCGACCGCGATCACCCATCTCGTCGCCGGTGACGGCATCGTGCGCGACCGCAAGGTCCACATCGCCGACGCGCTTTTCGCGATCCTTTTGCCGATGCTGCTGGTCGGCCTGCTCGCCTGGCGGCGCAGCGCGCCCGGCATCGTCGCGGCCGCCGCGGTGATGATCGCCTGGGCCGGGCTCAATCTGTTCGCCTTCACGCACGGCGTTTGGCTGAACGCCGCGACGACACTTGCCGCCGCGGTGCCGCCGGTCGCGGTCTTTGCCGGCGTGCAGCTGTGGGCCGGCGGCCGCCGCACGCAATATTTTGCCGCCAAGAGCAGGTCGCTGGCGCAATTCCAGGCGCCCGCCGTGCAGGAATGGCTGACGCGCGATCCGAATTTCCTGTCCAGGCCGGTCCGGCAGGATGCGGCGGTCGTCTTCATCGATCTCTCAGGCTTCACGACGCTCAGCGAACGGATCGATCCGGACGAGCTGCAGCATCTGCTGAGGGCATTTCACGCGCTGATCGACAAGGCCGCGGTCGATTGCGGCGGCCTGATCACCGGCTTTCTCGGCGACGGCGCCATGATCCTGTTCGGACTGCCACACGCGATGCCCGACGACGCCGCTCGCGCGCTGCAATGCTCGATCGACCTGTATCGCAGCGTCGATCGCTGGATCGCTTCGCTGCCGCCTGCCCTTCGCGGCCAGCTTGGTTTCAAGATCGGCGCGCATTTCGGCCCGATCGTCGCCTCCCGCCTCGGCGAAAGCCACCAGCACATCACGGCGACCGGCGACACGGTCAACGTCGCGAACCGCTTGATGGAGGTTGCCGCCCAGAACTGTGCGCGGCTCGCGCTGACCGATACGCTGCTGGATGCGGCCGACTTCCACGGCGCTCCCGACGGCATTCTGTCAGGTCCCCTGCTCACGCAGGTCCGCGGCCGCTCCGGCGTCGTGACCGTCTGGTTCTGGCGCGACCAGAACGGGCCGAGCCAGGCAGCCGCCAGGGCCGAGATGATCGACTGATTTTTGGGGCCACCTACCGCGCTTCCGGCGGCGGCGAGCGGTCGAGCACGTCGCCCTTGGCGCCTTCGAGCAGATCAATGCCGTAGGTCTCGACCACGAGCGGCCCGCGCTTGCGCTGCAATTGCGCAATTTGCGTCACCTTCGCGAAGAGCTCGTCGAGGGCGGGATGGCCGTCCGGGCGCAGCTCGTCGACAGAGATCAGCTTGCCGGCAAGCAGCTTTGGATCGGGCTCGGGCATGTTGACCCAGCGGATGCGCTGGTTCTGCTGCAGCACGCAGGTGCCGCGCGGCAGGTAAAAGGCGAGCCAGCCCGTGGTGCCGTAGTCCTGCGCGAGCACGCAGGTTGCCCCACTGCGCGCGCGCACCGCTTCGATCTCGGCGGCGAGCTCGCGCCAGCCGACGCCGACGCTGCGCACCGTCGCGTCGCGGCGATAGCCCGACAGCCAACCGGTGTTGGCCTGCACGATCAGCGCCGCAAACATCACGATGCCCACGGGCGCGGCCCAGCGCAGGCAGAAATCCGCGAGGCGGCGCGCGCGCGGTTGCCACGGCACGAGATTGGCGGCGGCGGCCGCGGCAACGATGAAGGGCGGATAGACCGGCGCGAACCAGTTGGCCTCGACGCGGGCATGCAGCGAATGCCAGACGAAATAGACGACGATGGTCCAGAACAGCGTCTCGATCAGCAAACGCGAGGCCAGCGCGCCGGCCCGGCGCCAGGTCAGCGCGTGCAGGCCCATCGCGCCGAGGATGAAGACCAGCGGCGTTGCGAAGGCGATCTGGGTCGGGATCAGCTCGGCGATGAAGACGGGACGGAAGTCCTCGATCTTCGCGCGGCCGAGCTGCTTTACGAACGAGACCCATTGATGATCCGCATTCCACAGGATCACCGGTGAGAACAGCGCGAACGCAACGAGACCGCCGAGATAGGGCCAGGGCGAGAGGAACCAGCGCCGCAGTTTCGGCACGGCCGCAAGCCAGATCAGGATCGCGGCGCCAAAGAACATCGCGGTGTATTTCGACAGCAGCGCCGCGCCGACCGCCGCGCCGACGGCGAGCCACCAGACGCCGCGGCCGGTCTCCAGCACCTTGGCGAGGAAGAACAGCACGAAGCTGGAAGCAACCAGCAGCGGCGCATCCGGCGTGACGATCAGCGTGCCCACCGAGGCCATCATGGTCACATTGAGCAGGATGGCGCTGGTCGCAGCCACCCGCGCGCCGCCGAACAGGATGGCGGCGGAGCGGTAGATCGCGTAGCTCATCGGCAGCGCGAGCAGGATCGAGAACACGCGGACGCCGAGCTCGGTGTCGCCGGCGATCATGGTGCCGGCGCGGATCACATAGGCGACCATCGGCGGGTGGTCGTAATACCCCCCGGCGAGGTTCTTCGACCACATCCAGTAATAGGCTTCATCGAAGGTGATCGGCGTGAACGCGGCCGCGACCAGCCGCAAGCCGACCAGCGCGACGATCACCAGCGCGGTATTGCGGACAATCCGCGCGTCAGCCCCGCCCATGTCGAGCTATTTCTTGCGCCAGACGAACAGTCCGGACATCGCGTAGTTCCACACCACGCCCATCAGCGCGCCGGCCATGCCGGCCAGCCACCAGATCGGCTCCTGGTCGTAGACCGAGAAGGCGACGCCGACATTGGCGAGCAGGCCGACACTGCACACGATGTAGAAGGCGATCAGGCCGCGCAGCAGCGCAAAGCCCTTCAGCCGCTGGTCGCGATAGGTGAGGAAGTTGTTGAGGACGAAGTTGCTGGTCATGGCGACGACGGCGCCCGCGGCCTGCGCCTCCGCGAACGGCGCCTTGAATAGCTGAAGGGCGATGAACAGCGTCGTCAGATGCACCACGAGGCCGATGCCGCCGACCATCGCGAACAGGATGAAGCGCAGCGAGACAGCATCGTTGGTGAATTTGGCCAGCACCAGGCCGAGAAAATCCAGCGCGACCATGGAATCGAGCTTGCTCTCGCCGTGCTGGCGCTCGCCGAACGTGTAGGGAATTTCAACGGCTCGCAAGCCACCGTTCGCGCTCGCGACGAGGTCGAGCAGGATCTTGAAGCCGTGCACCGACAGCTTCGGCGCGAGCTCCTCGAAACGGTCGCGGCGAACCATGAAGAAGCCGCTCATGGGATCGGCGATCTCGACCCGCAACGCCTTCCTGGCGAGTTCGGTCGCAAGCGCGCTGGCGCCGGCGCGCTGCTTGTTGAAGCCTTCGCTCTTGTAGCCCTCGATGTAGCGGCTGCCGACGACGAGATCGGCCTGGTCGCTTGCGAGCAGCAACAGCATCTTCGGCAGTTGCGTCTCGTCGTGCTGGAGGTCGGCATCGATCACGGCCACATAGGGCGCGCTGGAGGCCAGGATGCCCTCGATGCAGGCGCCCGACAGGCCACGGCGGCCGATGCGACGGACACAGCGCACGCGGTTGTCGCGCTGCGCCAGCGCGCGCACGACGTCCCAGGTGCCGTCGGGCGAATTATCGTCGACGAACACGACTTCCCAGGCGACGTTGGCGAGCGTCGCCTCCAGCCGCCGGTACAGCACCGTGACGTTGTCGCGCTCGTTGAACGTCGGGACGATGACCGACAGTTCCGGCGCCTCTTGAGCCTGCGGGGGAGTGCCGGAGCCCGGTCTGATCGCTTCATTCATGACGGCAGCGTATATCCGCCGCGTCCTGCGCTGCCAAGACGTTGCGCTGCCAAGATCTACCGAGCCGGGGGTCTGTGGGGAAAGGCCCAAAAAGGGCCCAAAAATGCCAACGACCCCGGAACGGCGGACCGCGCGTACATCCGGCGCAAGCCCAAGCTATTCCAAGGTCGTTCCAGCGCCGGAGGTTTCGCTCAACGTCGCCGTTAGAAACTAGATAGGTACGGCAAAACCGCTTCGCAAGGGGGCATAGCGGCTCTTTTTCAGACCCTTGCTAGTTCGGGACTTCCTTGATCACCGGCCCACGCGGCACGGGGGCGGCCGGGACAGCGGGCGCTGCGGCCGGAGCCGGCTCGGCCTTTGCCGGCCTGGGCGGCTTGCCGTACTGGCCGATCGGCCCCAATACGACGGCGACCGCAAGCACGACCGCCGCGACGATCGCGCCCAGAATGCCACCCACCGACTCAGACGACATGGAAGCCCATCCCTGTTCCAGATGCCTCCAGCAATACCATGGATGCGCGCGGAGCTGGAAGGGCCCTCCGCGGAGGAGCGAATGGCGAGTAGCGAATGAAGAGCGCTGGCTTTCGTGCCCTATTCGCTATTGGCCATTCGCCACTCCCCTACTTCGTCGGCGGCCTGTGCTTGACGAAGGCCGTCACGATGTCCTTCTGCGCCGACTCGACCGCTCTGTTCGCGGTGGCGAGATGGGCGCCGGCATCGATGTTCGGATATTGCGTGGTGAGATAGTCGAGCAACGCCACCCGGTAATATTGCCTCTCCGACGGACAGGCGCCCGCGACCGAGCGGCCGAAATCCTGTTCCGACATTCCCTGATTGGAGTCGCGCGAATATTCCCGCGCCAGGCAATGCCAGTAATCGTCGCGGCCCTGCATGGCGAGCTTCTGCGCACCCTTGGCATCGTCGTCATCGTCGGCCATGGCACCAAACGTCATGGCAGCAGATGTCATCATGACGAGCGCCGCTCCCACCATCAGCATCCGCATTCTTGTTCTCCTTTTGCGCGGGTCCCATTGCGACCTTAGACGGGACGGCGCAACTGGCCAATCACATCTGGTTTGATTAGGATGAGGTCCCTCCCCGTCGATGCGAGACCCTCCCGTGGCCAAAGCAAAAACCGCGTCCAAAAAATCCGGCAACATTTTCATCGGCGTCGGCGGCTGGACCTTCGAGCCCTGGCGCGGCGTGTTCTACCCGGAGAAGCTCACGCAGGCCAAGGAGCTGTCCTATGCCGCCTCGAAGCTGACCTCGATCGAGATCAACGGCACCTATTACGGCTCGCAGAAGCCGGAGAGCTTTCGCAAATGGGCCAGCGAAGTGCCCGATGGTTTCGTGTTCTCGGTGAAGGGACCCCGCTTCGCCACCAACCGGCGCGTGCTCGCCGAGGCCGGCGATTCCATCAAGCGGTTCTATGATTCCGGCGTGCTGGAACTCGGCGACCATCTCGGACCGGTGCTGTGGCAGTTCGCGCCGACGAAAAAGTTCGACGGCGCCGATTTCGGCAAGTTCCTGGAGCTGCTGCCGCGCAAGCTCGATGGACGCGCGCTGCGCCATGTCGTCGAGGTCCGCCACGACAGTTTTTGCGCGCCGGACTTCGTCGCGCTGATCCGCGAGTTCGAGACGCCTGTCGTGTTCGCCGAGCACGGCAAATATCCGGCGATCGCCGACGTCGCCGGCGACTTCGTCTATGCACGGCTCCAGAAGGGCAATGACGAGATCAAGACCTGCTATCCGCCGAAGCAGCTCGATGCCTGGGCCAAGCGCTTTCAGGACTGGGCCGAGGGGAGTGAACCCGACGATCTGCCGAAGGTCGACGAGGCCAAGCCGAAGAAGGAGCCGCGCGACGTGTTCGCCTATGTCATCCACGAGGGCAAGGTGCGCGCACCGGCCGGCGCCATGGAACTGATCGCGCGGGTCAGCTGAGGATGGTTCATGGCAAAGGCGAAAAAGCTCTTCACCATCGGTTATGAACAGACGCCGCCCAAGGCGGTGCTCGACGAACTGGAAGAGGCCGGCGTCAAGCTCGTGGTCGACGTGCGCGCGGTGACCTCATCGCGCCGGCCCGGCTTTTCGAAGAAGCAGCTTGCCGCGGGTCTCGACGAGCGCGGCATCGCCTATGTCCATCTCGCCGCGCTCGGCACGCCGAAGGAAGGCCGCCTCGCCGCGCGCAGCGGCCAATACGATGTGCTGGAGAGGATCTATTCAAAGCACCTGAAGACGCCGCAGGCCAGGGAAGAGATGGACGAGCTCTCGGCGCTGGTGATGAAGGCCGGACCGGTCTGCCTGCTCTGCTACGAACGCGATCACACCCATTGCCACCGCCAGATGATCGCGGAGATCATCGAGGAGCGCGATGGCGTGGCGGTGAGGAATTTGGCGGGGCGGCAGGTGTAGCGGCCTTCGGTCGGGGAGCACGACTTTAACCGTAGCCGTCATCCTGAGGTGGCCGCTTCTTCAGCGGCCCTCGAAGGACGACGGCGTGCCCCGATGTAGCATCTCCGCCGTGCATCCTTCGAGGCTCGCAAGGGCTCGCACCTCAGGATGACGGATCTGGCGCGAGCTCGTCTTGGCGCGTGGAGAGAGTTCACCCCTCCCCCGCCAGCCGAAACGTCCCCTCCATCATCTGCACACAGCTGCCGCCGACATGAGCGGACGTGATCTTACCATCCTGCTTGCGCACGCGCGTCCAGAGGATGCTTGGCCGGCCCATGTCAAAGCCCTGGCCGACGGTGAGCTTCAACTCGCCATCACGCATGGGATCGAGATCGGCAAACAGCGCGGCCGCGGCGACCGTCGCGCTGCCGGTGGCGGGATCCTCGACGAGGCCGCTGGCGCCGCGCATGAACATCCGCGCCTGCCGATCGCAAGGCGCCTCCGCTGGCGGCACGTCGCGCGTGTAGAACCATACCGAGCGGGCGCCGTCCCGCGGCAAGACCTTGCCGTAGGCGGCCGCATCGGGCCGGGCGCGCTTGAGCGCCTCGCGCGAATGCAGCTCCATCACCAGAAACGCGTTTCCAACGCTGACGATCTGCGGCGCGTGGCTGTCGACCTTGATGTCATCCGCACCGAGCGAGACGCAGCTTGCAGCTTCAGCGGCAGACAATTGCGACAGCCGCGCCAAAGGCTGGGGCGCGGTGAGCTCGGTCCTGACCACCCGGCCCTGCTCTCTCACGATCTCGACCGGCACGAGCCCGGCCTTCTCCTCAAACAGCAGGCGCGGCTTCAGCTCTTTTGCCATCGAGGCCAGCACGAAGGCGGTACCGACATTGGGATGGCCGGCAAAGGCAATCTCCAGCACCGGCGTGAAGATGCGCACCTCGGCGTCATTGGCCTTGTCGCACGGCGGCAGCACGAAGGTCGTCTCGGAATAGTTGAACTCGGTCGCGATCGCCTGCATCTGCTGCGTCGTGAGCCCGCCGGCATCGAGCACCACGGCGAGCTGGTTGCCGCCGAAGGCGCGGTCGGTGAACACGTCGACGGTGATGTAGCGGCGCTGCATCTTCACTTCCTCATGAAAATCGCGGCCTCAACCGGCCGCATCGCCGGCAGTCTACAGGCCGGCGACATCGCTCGTCATGCCCCAAAATTCGGAGCATTCGGAGCAATCGCGCGAGGAGATCAGGAGGGAGAATCAGAAGCGGAACAGCTGATGCGGCGATGCGAGCACCCGCGCGCGCTCGCTGTCGTCGACGATCAGCGCATCGAGAAACTGCCTGTTTCTCGCGTAAGCCTGCCACGCCTCGAACTGCGTGTGCGGCCAGTCGCTGCCCCACAGCAGGCGGTCGAGGCCGTAAGCCTTGCGCAGCAGCGGATAGGCCTCCTTCGCAAAACTCTCGCCGCTCGCGCCGTTGCGATACGGCGCCGAGATCTTGACCCAGACATTTCGCGTCGCGCCGAGCTTCAGCACCGACTGGAAGCCGGGATCGGCGACGCCGAGTTTCGGATCCGGCAACGCATAGTGATCGAGCACGACGGTGACACCATGGTCGAGCAGCTGCGGCGCCAGCAGTGCGAGGTCGGACGCGTTGCGCTGGAGCTCGACTTGCCAGCCCATCGATTTCACGTTTCCGAGCAGCGCCTTCCATTCGCCGGCAGCGAGATCGGGCAAGGGCTGACCGACCAGATTGAGGCGGATGCCGACGACGCGGCGCGATCGAGCGCGCGCAGTTCGTCCGCGGTCACGGAAGGATCGACCACCGCGATACCACGCAGGCGTCCGCCGGAAGTCTTCAGGCTCTCGACCAGATAGGAATTGTCGGTGCCGAGAAAGCTCGGCTGCACCAGCACGCCATTGCTCATGCCATTGCGGTCGAGCTGCTCCAGATAGAGCGCCAGCGGCGCATCGTAATCGGGGGCATAGCGCCGGCCGGGCGCGAGCTTGAGGCCGCGGTGGAAGACATGGGCATGGGTATCGATTGTCGGCAAGCTCGTCTCACTCTTCGCTCGGCTCGCGACGGCCGTGGCCGACACGAGGGATACAAGGCCTGTGCCGAATTGGCGGCGCGTCAGGCCACGCTCGCGGGATATCATGGTGACTGCTCCCCATCCGGCGTCAGGCGCGCGTCGCCGCGGCTTGTTCGAAAACCTTGCCGCGGGTTTCGGGCAGCAGCACCACCGCGATCAGCACCAGCGAATAGGCGAAGGCCGCATCGATGCCGATCGCCGGTCCGAGCCCGATATGGTCGCTGAGATAGCCCACGAGGAAGGGGAACGCGGCGGAGACGATGCGGCCGAAATTGTAGCAGAAGCCGACACCGGTGCCGCGCACGCCGGCCGGATAGAGCTCGCTGAACAGCGCCGCCATGCTGGCGGGAATGCCGGCCGAGAAGAAGCCGAGCGGAAAGCCGAGCACCAGCATCTCGCCGTTGGTCAGCGGCGCGAAGATGTAGATCAGCACGGTGACGATGCAGGCGCTGGCGAAGAAGGTGACATTGGCCCTGCGGCCGATGCGGTCGCTGATGATGCCGCTCGCGATGCAGCCGCAGAAGAAGGCAACGATGATGACTGCGAGATAGCCGCTGGAGCCCAGCACCGACAGATGCCGCACTTCGCGCAAGTATGTCGGCAGGAACGTGGTCAGGGCCGCGTAACCGCCGTGGGCGCCGATGCCAAACAGGCCACCGATCAGCGTCGAGCGCAACACGTCGCGATGGAAGATGCCCGAGAGCGTGGCGAAGAATGGCGTCTTGTCGGCTGCGACCGCGCGCGGCGGCTCCTTCAAGCCGCGGCGGATGAAGATGATGAGGAGCGCGGGCAACAGCCCCAGCGCAAACAGCAGCCGCCAGGCGATGTCGGCGGGTGCATAAGTGAACACGAGGGCCGAGAGCAGCACAGCTGCGCCCCACCCCACGGCCCAGGCGCTCTGCACCGAGCCCAGCGCCTTGCCGCGATGCTCGGGGCGAATGATCTCGGCCATCAGCACCGCGCCGCAAGCCCATTCGGCGCCGAAGCCGAGGCCCTGAATCGCCTTCAGGATCAGGAGCTGGTTGTAAGTCATCGCGAACGCGCAGGCGAAGGTCGCGAGCGCAAAGGTCGCAACGGTAATCTGAAGCGCCTTGACGCGGCCAAAACGGTCGCCGAGCGCGCCGCCGAGCCAGCCGCCGAACGCGCCGAAGAACAGCGTGACCGAGCCGAGCAGGCCTGCATCGGCCTTGCTGATGCCGAAGGCGGCGATCAGCGCGGGAATGGCAAGGCCGAACATCTGGACGTCGAGCGCATCCAGGCGCCCAGCCGCCAAAGCTTGCCCAGAACGTGCGCCGCTCCAGCGGCGAGCTTTCGCTGTACCAGTTTGACATTGTTTCTCCCTTGAATTCGTTATTGCTTGATGTCGTTGAAAGGTCGCTCTCACCTGATCTCGGCGTGGTAGCGGAACCGGTCGGCCGGCCCCCGCGACCTGCGCCATTCGATCGGCCGCCGCTCCAGATCGAGCGCGAGGCGCTCGATCACGATCAATGGTGCGTGCGCTTCGAGGCGCAGCAGCCGCGCCTGCATCTCGTTGGCCATTTCGACCGTCAGAATTTCCTCGGCCGACACCACCACCTCCCCGCAGCGCTCCTCGTAGAGCGGATAAAGCAGGTCGCCGAATTCGGCGGTGTCGATCTCCAGGATCGGCGCGAAGCGCGATTGCTGGAGCCAGATTTCTTCGGCGAGCAGCGGTACATCGTCGATCAGGCGCAGACGCGACAGGCTTATCACGGGCTCGCCGACAGGGATGCGCAGCGCCGACGCAACGGCCGAATTCGCCGGAACGCTCTTGCGCCGGATGATGCGGCTCTTCGGCACGCGCCGCTCGCCGCTCTCGGACTGGAAGCGGAAGAAACGGAATAGCGAGGAGTTGAAGCGCGCCCGCCGCACGAAGGTGCCGCGGCCCTGCTGGCGCTCCAGCACGGCATCCGCAACGAGCTGATCGATCGCTTTGCGCACGGTGCCGATGGCGACGCCGTAATGCGCCGCAAGCTCGGCCTCCGACGGGATCGGCTCGCCCGGCCGCCATTCATTGCGGTTGATCCGCGCGGCGAGGTCGTCGCGCAGGCGCTGGTAGCGTGGCAGGCGGTCGTCGTGCGGAGCTGCATTCATATAGTCATATAGATGACTAGATGAGATAGGAGTCAAGAACTACCATAGTACCGCAATTGCGAGACCGGCGACGCGAGGTCGGGCCGGCGGACGTTGCCAACCCGACCTCGCCTTGCGCGTTAATTCGCTGCCCTCGGCGTGCAGGGCGGCTGCTTGTAGGGCGCTGAGGCAAACGCGCCCTGTGCCGGAGCCCTCACGCAATCCGCAGCCGCCTGAGGCGAGGCGCGCCGCGGGGCGACGTCGCGAGCGGCTGCGGCCTGGGTTTGATAGACGGCGGCGGCGATCAGGGCGGCCGAGACAAGGGTCAATCGGGTCATGGGTTCTCTCCGCGTGGCAAACGGAAGCCGAGAGGTTTCGGCGTCCTGACAATATGAGCGGAAATCGCCGTGAGATATTTCATCACTCGCCTTCAACGAAACGCGAGCACCCTCACCCCAGTTGAAACACCGCCACCTTGTGCTCGTAGCCGCGAACCGCGACCTCGCCGAGCGCGACGGCGTCCTCACCGTCGTCGCCGAGCGCCTCGCGGACGGACGCGGAGATCAGGAGGTGCGAGCCGAACTCCTTGTTGAGTGCCTCCAGCCGCGAGGCGAAATTCACGGTGTCGCCGATCACCGTGTACTCCTTGCGCCGGGGCGAGCCGATATTGCCGGCAACGACCTCGCCGAAATGGATGCCGATGCCGATCCGCAGCGGCCAGCTCGTTTGCGCGTTGATGCGGTCCATCGCGGCCAGCATCTCGCGGCCCGCGGCAACCGCGCGGTGCGCGGCGTCGGAGGCCTCCAGCGGCGCGCCGAACAGGGCGAGGAAGCCATCGCCCAAAAACTTGTTCACGATG
Organism: Bradyrhizobium sp. MOS001; assembly: GCF_004634465.1. Taxonomy (NCBI): domain Bacteria; kingdom Pseudomonadati; phylum Pseudomonadota; class Alphaproteobacteria; order Hyphomicrobiales; family Nitrobacteraceae; genus Bradyrhizobium; species Bradyrhizobium sp. MOS001. Next base: position 106,367 of record NZ_SPVJ01000019.1, on the reverse strand, counting down.
CCGCCCTGACGATCGAGGATGTCGACCAGCACGGCGAACGCACCGTCGAGCCGGTCAACCACCTCCTGCGGAGTGCGCAACCGCGCGCTGGCGGTGAAGCCGCGGAAATCGACGAACATCACCGCGACGCGGCGAAGGTCGCCGCCCGCGCTGGGCCCCGCCGCCATCAGCCGTTCCACCACCTGCGGCGAGACGTGCTGGCCGAACAGGTTGGTGACGCGATCACGCGCGGTGGCGGCCGCGATGCTCGCGGCAAATTGCCGCCGCAGCCGCGCGCCGACGGAGCCGGCGAGCACGCCGCAGATCAGGATGATGGTGCTGCGCACAGCGTGAAAGTAGATCAGCGGTTCGCCAGCCTCGCTGGCCGAATTGTAGTACAGCGCGACGGCCAGGAGTTCGGCTGCGGCCACAAATCCCGTGAAGGTGGACAGCCAGAAATCGAGCCGCAGCGTCGAAAGAATGATGAAGATGAAATAGGCCAGTGGCAGCACGAAACCGAGCGCGGGCCCAGCGCCCATGCTGCGAATCTGCAGAATCAGGATGATCGTCGGCAGCGACGTTTCGATGAGAGCGCCGATATAGCGCCTGATCACCGGCAGGTCGCGATCGAGCTTGAGGTTTCGCCTGATCTGGCTGTGGACCCAGACCTCGAAGAGGATGAAGCCCCCCAAGAGCATGTATTCGCGGACCAAGCCCTCCGTCCCGCGCCAGACCCGGTTCACGATGGCAGGGTCGATCAGGTAGGTTGCAGTGAGGAACAGGATCATGACGCAGCCCGTCGTGATCAGCGCCCTCACCCGCAACAGCTCGGTCCGCAGCACTTCTCGCGTCAGCTCGCGCTCGAACTCCTCCGACATCACGGCATGTTGCCGGGTCTTCCTGCTGGCAAACCTGACCATTTCTCCCCTCGATTCCGGGGCATTGTGCCTCAATCCAGCGTACGGCGGAAGCGCGTCACCGCGATGGTCATGGCGACCAGCATCAGGATCGCCAGCGCCAGCGCGTCGAAGTGCAAATTCTGCATGGTCGCGCCCTTCAGCATGATGGCGCGGACAATCCGCAAGTAATGGGTCAGCGGCAGGCATTCGCCGAGATATTGCGCCCAGACCGGCATGCCGGCGAACGGGAACATGAATCCGGAGAGCAGAATGCTCGGCAGGAAGAACATCATGGCCATCTGCATGGCCTGGAGCTGGTTCTGCACCACCGTCGAGATGGTGTAGCCAATCGACAGATTGGTAGCGATGAACAAGGTCGACAGCAGCGCGAGCAGGAACAGATTGCCGAGCAAGGGCACGCCGAACAAGCCGACACCGATGCCGATGATGAGGAAGGCCTGAAGGAAGCCAACCAGCACATAAGGAACGATCTTGCCGAACATCACCTCGACCGGCTTGATCGGCATCGACAGCAGGCTCTCCATGGTGCCCCGCTCGACCTCGCGGGTGACCGAGAGCGCGGTGAAGATCAGCATGGTCATGGTGAGGATGGTGCCGACGAGGCCCGGCACGATATTGAGGCTGGACGACGCGGCCGGATTGTAGCGCGCATGCGCGCGGATCTCGAACGGCATCTCGGGCGGATTGCCGATATAGAGATCGTGCGCAAGCGCGGTCTGCACGACCATGCCGAGCGAGCCGAGCGCGGCGCTGGCCGCAACGGGATCGGTGGCGTCGGCCGCAACCAGCAGCGCCGGCCTGTCGCCGCGCCGCACCGCCCGCTCGAAGCCCCGCGGAATCTCGACGCCGAACAGCACCTTGCCCGATTTCAGCAGGTTGTCGAAATCGTCGACATCGTGCACCTCGTAGATGAAGCGGAAATAGGCGGTGTTCTCCAGCGCCTTCAACACCGAGCGGGCAAGATCCGAATCCTCCTGGAGCAGCACCGCGCTCGGCAGATTGTGCGGCGTGGTGTTGATGGCATAGCCGAACAGCAGAAGCTGCATCACCGGCAGCATCACGATCATCGCGAACGAGACGCGGTCGCGCTTGAGCTGGATGAACTCCTTGACCAGCATCGCATAGGAGCGCTTCCAGAAGCCGAAGCGCTCGCGGATCTCGTGCGCGGGTGCGGGATGATCGGCGGCGCTCATTGGAAATTGTCCTTGGAACGGCTCATCAATTCGATGAACACGTCTTCGAGCGAGGGCGATGATTTGTGCCAGTGCAGGCTGCCCTTCTCGCGCCACGGCGCGATGCTGGCCTCGAGTGCGGCGACGTCGCGCCCGGAAACGTGCAGCGAAGTACCGAACGGCGCGACCATATCCACGCCGGGCTTGCCGGTGAGCGCGGCCGTGAGCCCGTTGAGCTCCTCGCCCGTCACGGTGTAGGTCGTCAGGGCGGACTTCGCGATCACCTCCTCCACCGTGCCGTGCGCCAGGAGATGGCCGTAGGCGATATAGGCGATCTCGTGGCAGCGCTCGGCCTCGTCCATGTAGTGGGTCGAGACCAGGACGGTGAGGCCGTCGGCCGCGAGCGCATGGATCTCGTTCCAGAAGTCGCGCCGCGCCTTGGGATCGACGCCGGCGGTCGGCTCGTCCAGCAGCAGCAGTTTCGGACTGGGCAGCGTGCAGGCCCCGAGCGCGAGCCGCTGCTTCCAGCCGCCGGAGAGCTCGCCCGCAAGCTGCTCCTCGCGCCCCGACAGCCCGAGCCGCTTGATCATGTCGCGCGCGGCGCCGCGTGGATCGGCGAGGCCATAGAGTCGCGCAACGAATTCGAGGTTCTCGCGCACCGAGAGGTCCTGGTACAGGCTGAAGCGCTGGGTCATGTAGCCGACTTGGCGCTTGATCTTTTCGGCATCGCGCCGGATGTCGTAGCCGAGGCAGGTACCCTCGCCGCTGTCGGGCGTGAGCAGGCCGCAGAGGATGCGGATGGTGGTGGTCTTGCCCGAGCCGTTCGGCCCGAGGAAGCCATAGATCGAGCCGCGCTTCACCTGCATCGACAGATCGTGCACGACCTCGCGGCCGCCAAACGACTTGGTCAGGCCCTTGACGTCGATCGCGATGCCGTTGCCGTTGCCGCCGCTCATCGCTTGTCCGCCACCGGCGTTTTTGGATGGAGATAGACGTCGATCGGCTGTCCGACCCGCAGGGCATCGGGCCGCGAGGGCCGCGCCTGGATCAAATAGACCAGCTTGTTGCGCTCATCGAGGCTGTAGATGACAGGCGGGGTGTATTCGGCCGAGGTCGCGATGAAATAGATCTTTGCGGTGAGATCCGCCGCGCAATTGTCGCAAGAGATGCGCACCGTGTCGCCGATCGCAAGCTTCGGCAACTCGGTCTCGGGCACGAAGAAGCGCAGCTTCATGTTGCCGGGCGGCATGATCGAGAGCACCGGCCGCTGCGCCGCCACCATTTCGCCCTCGCGGAAGTAGATCTGCTGGATGGTGCCGGCAACGGGCGCAAAGCCCCTGCGCCGCGCCATTCGCGTCTCCGACGTCACGACCCGCGCTTCGGCGACACGCAAGGACGACACGGCGGAATCGAGATTGGCCTGCGTACCGGAGCCGGTCTTGTTCAGCGAGGCCGCGCGATCATAGGTCTGCTGCGCATTGGCCAGTGTCGCCTTGTTCTGGTTGAGGTCGGCAAGCTGAAGATCGTCGTCGACGGAATAGAGGGCATCGCCGACCTTCACCTCGTCGCCCTCGCGCACATTGAGCTTCGTCACCCGGCCCGCTTCGTCCGGGCTGACGAAGATCATGTCGGCCTCGACCCAACCCTGAAATCCAGGATCGCGCTTGTCCTTGCAACCGGCAAGGACGGTTGCCAGCACGGCGGCCAATGCAAGCACAGAAATTGCTCGTGACGACTTCATGTCGTCCTCCGTTCGCCAAAAATCAAATCGAGATGGACGCGCAGCATGTCCTGGGCGTCGAGCGGCGCGTGCCGCGCAAACAGGCTCTGCCAGATCACCGCGATCATCGCGGGGGCGACCAGGATCTGCGGATAGCGCGCGAGGTTCTTCTCGCGGATCTCGCCGCGGGCAATGCCGAGCTCGATCAGCGCGCGCATGCCGGCGATCCCGCGCGAGACGACCTCGCGATAGTAGAAATCGGCGACGGACGGAAAGCGCGGCCCTTCCGCCACGATCAATCGCACGAGATCGCCGCGCCTCGTGCCGATGACCTCCTTGAGGAAGTTACCGGCAAAGGCCTCGACGAGATCGCGCACCGAGCCCGTCGGCGGCGGCAGCGCATTCAGCTTCGCTACCACCGGCACGATCACAGTGCGCACCAGCTCCTCGAACATCGATTCCTTGTCCTTGAAGTGCAGGTAGATCGTGCCCTTTGCGACACCCGCCCGCTTGGCGATGTCGTCGAGCCGCGTCGCCGCAAAGCCACGCGCGATGAACTCCTCCATCGCCGCTTCCACGATGGCCGACCGACGCTCGGCCGCACGCGTGGCACGATTCGAAGCGGGCGCAGCGTCGGCGGGCGCACGGCCCTTCGCATCGGCGCGAGCTGCGGTTGGCGTGGCTGCTTTGGTTGGCTTCTTTGTCATTCCCTATTTATGACTGACCGGTCAGTCATAGTCAAGACAGCGATCCGACCCTATGCAAGCAACAAATTAGCATTGACTAATGCATTAGCACATGCTAATCGAATATCCATGATCGAAGCCGCCCCAAATCCCGTCACGACCGTGATGCGCGCCCTCGCCGATCCGACCCGCCGTGCCGTGTTCGAGCGCGTGTTCGAGAGCAAGGAGATCAGCGTCGCCGAGCTCACCCGCGGCAGCGGCGTGACGCAGGGCGCGATCTCACAGCATCTGAAGTCGCTGAAGCAGGCCGGCCTCGTCGCCGAGCGCGCCGAGGGCCGCAACGTCTATTACCGCGCCGCGCCGCAAGGACTCGAGCCGCTGGTCACCTGGATGGACCATTACGGCGTGTTCTGGCGCGAGCGCTTCCAGAATCTGCGTGACCTCTTGAAGGAGATCGATCCGTGAGTGCAGCCGAGTTCAGAGCCGAAACAAAAGACATCGTCCAAGACATTGTTTTGGAGGAGGTCTTCCCTCACGCGCCCGAGACGATCTGGAAGACGCTGACCAGCGCCCAGTTGATCGCGCGCTGGCTGATGCAGCCGACCGGCTTCGAAGCCGTCGAAGGCAAGGCCTTCACCTTCCAGACCACGCCGGGCGGCAACTGGGATGGCGTCATCCATTGCCGGGTTCTCGAAGTGATACCCAACCGGCGCCTCGTCTATGCCTGGAAGGGCGGCGACGAACGCAACACCGGCTACGGCGCGCCGCTCGATACCGTCGTGACGTGGTCCCTCACCCCGGTCGAAGCCGGCACGCGGATCCGCCTGGTGCATGCGGGCTTCGTCATGCCCAGGAACGAGTCGGCCTACACGGTCATGAGCGGCGGCTGGAAGAAGGTTGTCCGCCAGCTCGACGAGATCAGTGGCGAGAAGTGAGTGGGAGATATTTCGATGACCAGGCCTTTTACCGGCGGCTGCGCCTGCGGCGCGATCCGCTATTCGATTCTCGGTGAGCCGCTGTTCAGCAATCACTGCCAGTGCCGGGATTGCCAGCGCGAAAGCGGCGGCGGTCACGGCTCGTACATGACCTTCGCGCGTGCCGGCGTCACGGTGACGGGCGAGGCGAAGCACTGGGACATGGTCGGCGACAGCGGCAACGTGAAGACGCGCGGTTTCTGCACGCAGTGCGGCTTGCCGGTCTACATGACCTTCGCCGCAATGCCCGACATCTTCACCATCCGCGCCGCAAGCCTCGACGAGCCCGCCCGCTACAAGCCGCAGGTGGTGACCTACGCAGCACGTGGACATGATTGGGATCGTCTCGATCCCGACCTGCCGAAGTTTGCAGGCATGCCGCCGGGGTGAGGCGGCCGTATTTGGAGTGTCGAAGTCTCGGCATCGTCATGGCCGGACTGTCCCGAATGTCATTCCTGACGCAATGCTCCGGTCCGCGCATCGCGCGGTACCCGTTGCATCGTCAATGGCAGCAGGAGGATTATCCCTTGGCGTCGCAGGCCCAGGCGCGGATCACGCATTCCTTGCCGCCGTATTTGTAGCATTCGCGCGTGGCGGCATTGAGCGAGGCCGAGATCTTCGGCTTGACGGCATAGCCATAGGCACCGCACGGGTTGGCCATATCGACCGACATCGCGGCGCAGGCGCGTTTCATGGTCACGGTCGTGCAGTCGCCCTTGCACTGCTTCTGCGCCGCGGCACGGGCCTCGCGCTCGGCGCCGTAATCAAAAGCCTGGCCATAGGCCCCGCACTTGCCGACCGCAAACGCACCGGCAGCATGCGCATCCGTGATGTAGCGAGCGCCGGCGACACAAACCGACAGCGCAAAGAAAAACATCGCGCAACGGCGCGCGACGACATTCGAAGCCATGGAAAAACCCCTCCCCCCAAGGCAGGTGGAAGGGACTCTAAGCGGTGGTCGTTTCCAGATGGTGAACGAGGGGTTGAAAACGGACGAATGAGAGTGCCGTAGGGTGGGCAAAGGCGCAAAGCGCCGTGCCCACCATCCATCCACAACATCATTCAAAATTGGTGGGCACGCTTCCGCCTTCGCTCTACGAGCTACGGCGGACAAGTCGCTTTGCCCACCCTACGGCATCGTCATCCGCGTCGTGCCGCTTCCAGCGCCTGCGGCGTGTCGATGTCGAGGAAGGCGCTCTCGCCATCCACGGGCACTTCGGCCACCGCTTCCGTGTGCTTGGCGATCAGATGGCGCGCGCCGACGTCGCCGTCGAGCGTCATCAATTCCTTGAAGAAGCGGCGCGACCACAGCACGGGATTGCCGCGGCGCCCGTCACTGACGGGCACGACGATGAGGTTGCCGCGGTCCGGCGCAAAGCCGTCGATGAGACGGTCGATCAGGCCGGCATCGATCAGTGGCATGTCGCCCAAACAGACCACGGCGCCGTCGCAAGCCTCAGGCACGGCCGCGATGCCGGCCTTGACCGAGCTCGCGATGCCGCCGGCGAAATCCGGGTTGCGGACAAACTTCACCTTCAAGCCTTGCAGCGCCTGCTCGACCAGCTCGGTCTGATGGCCGGTGACGACGATCACCTCGGAGGCCTTGGAGGCCAGCGCCTGCTCGGTCGCGATCCGCACCAGCTTCTTGCCGTCGAGCTCGGCGAGCAGCTTGTTCGGCCCGCCCATCCGGGTCGAGCGTCCCGCCGCGAGCACGATGGCCGCGACCTGGCTGTTGCCCTCAATCTCGGGTTCTGCACGCGGCTGCGGCCGCGTCACGATCTCCATCAGAAGGCCGCCGACGCCCATGCCCATCAACTCGGAACGCGTCACCTTGATGCCGGCGAGCAGCCGCATCAGCACCCAGTCAAAACCGTTCTCGACCGGCGAGCGTGCGCAGCCCGGCGCGCCTAACACCGGCACCCCGCCGGCCCGCGCGATCAGCAGCAAATTGCCGGGATCGACCGGCATGCCGAAATGCTCGATCTCGCCGCCGATCCCGGTGACGGCCGCCGGAATCACGTCGCGGCGGTCGGCGATCGCGGACGCCCCGAACACGATGACGAGCTCCGCACCAAGCCCGAGCAATTCCTTGATCGCGGCCGACAGCGCCCGTTCCTCATGCTGCACGCGCCGCTCGGCAATGATGCTGGCGCCGGCCGGCGCGAGCCGCTCGGCGGTAACGCGCAGCGTCTTGTCGATCACCTTCGACGAGAGGCCCGGCAGCAGCGTCGAGACCACGCCGACGCGCTTGATGACGTAGGGCGCGATCTTCAGCACGTCCCTGCCCGCCGCCTTCACCGCGGCATCGCGCAAATTGCCTTCGACGCCGAACGGGATGATCTTGACGGTGCCGACCATCTCGCCCTCGACCACCGGCTTGTAGGCGGTGAGCGTCGCAAAGGTGATGGCCTCGTCGATATTGTTGATGCGGTCGACCGCGGCGCGGTCGATCACCAGCACGCCCGGGCGCGCGGCGAACAGATTGGCGCGGCCGGTGAAGGCGCGCTCGACATGAATGCCCTCGCCGCCGACGGCCAGCGCGATGCTGGCGGCGGCGACATCCTCGGAGACGTCGCCCTCCTCCATGCGCACCACCACGACGTCCTTGATGCCGGCTCGCGTCAGCGCCTCGACCTCGGCCGGGCCGATCGTCGTGCCCTTCTTCAGCACCAGCGGACCCTGGCGCAGGGTGTGGACGGTCACCCCGCCGATCGCATCCTTGGGGCTCGCCGGTCCGAATTTCATGCCGCTTCTTCTTTTTCTTTGGGAGGCAACCGCAGCACCGCCGTGATCTCGGCCATGATCGACACCGCGATCTCGGACGGCGAGACCGCGCCGATCGCCAGCCCAATGGGCGCGTGGATGCGCGCGATGTCGCTGTCCTTGGCGCCCTGCGCGCGCAGCCGGTCGCCGCGCTTGGCATGCGTCTTTCGCGAGCCGAGCGCGCCGATATAGAAGCAGTTGCGCTCGAAGGCGTGCAGCAGCGCGGGATCGTCGATCTTCGGATCGTGCGTCACCGCGACGAAAGCCGTGTAGGCATCGACATTGAGCGGCGGCAGCGCGGTGTCGGGCCATTCGGCGACCAGGGGAATGTCAGGGAAGCGCTCCGCGCTCGCAAACGCCGTGCGGGGATCGACCACGGTGACGTCGTAGCCGAGCGAGCGCGCCAGCGGCGCCAGGGCCTGGCTGATATGGACCGCGCCGACGATGACGAGCTTTGCGGTCGGCGCGTAGACGTTGAGGAACAGCTTTTTGTCGCCGGCTTCGATGCTGGCGCTCTTGCCCATGCGAAGCTGCTTGTCCAGTTCGGCACGCAGCGGGTCCTTGGCGAAATCCGCGGATTTCACCAGACGCTGCTCGCCGCTCTCGGTGTCGGTCACCAAAATCGCCGGCCGGCGCGCGGCGCGCTCGGCATTGAGTTCGTGCAGGATTGCGAGCTTCACGGCTAACCGACCTTCTCGACGAAGACGCGAATGGTGCCGCCGCAGGACAGCCCGACATTCCAAGCCGTCTCATCGGCAACGCCGAACTCCAGCATCCTGGGCTTGCCGCTCTGGATCACGTCCATGGCCTCGGTGACCACGGCGCCCTCGACGCAGCCGCCGGACACCGACCCCAGAAACGTGCCCTCGTCGTTGATGACGAGGCTCGAGCCCGCCGGGCGCGGCGCCGAGCCCCAGGTCTCGACAACGGTGGCCAGCGCGACGCCCCGGCCGGCCTTCTGCCAATCCTCCGCCGCCTTCAGAATATCCTCGTCGCGATCGAGCATGGCTTAACCTCTCAAGCTGCGGAACGGATCAGGCTGCGGTGATGCGGCGGCAGCGGCCGGGAGAGCGTCGTGATCAGCTCCTGGATCGAACTCAAATTATGTACCGGGCGGAATTCGTCAACGTGCGGGAGCATCATTTTGATGCCCTGGGCCTTGGCCTCGAAGCCGCCGAACCGCAGAAGCGGGTTGAGCCAGATCAGTCGCCGGCAGGACCGGTGCAGCCGGTCCATCTCGAAGGCGAGCCTGGAATCGGCCTCCCGCTCCAGCCCGTCGGAGATCAGCAGCACGATGGCGCCCTGGCTCAGCACCCGCCGCGCCCACAATTTGTTGAAGTTGTGCAGCGAGGCCGAAATCCGGGTGCCGCCGGCCCAGTCCTCGACCGAGGCCGAGCAGCTCGCCAGCGCCTCATCAGGGTCGCGCTGGCGCAGTGCCCGGGTGACGTTGGTCAGCCGGGTGCCGAACAGGAACACCGAGACGCGCTTTCGCGCGTCCCCGATGGCATGCAGGAAATGCAGGAACAGGCGGGTGTACTCGCTCATCGAGCCCGAGATATCGAGCAGGGCTACGATCGGCGCCGGCTTCTCGATGCGCCCGAGGCGATGGATGTCGATGATGTCGCCGCCGGTACGCAAGGACGCGCGCAGCGTGCGGCGCAAATCGAGACGAAGCCCGCGGGGATCGGGCCGGTGCCGGCGCGTCAGAAGCTCGGCCTGCGGCAACCGCATCCGCTCGACGGCGCGGAGCGCTTCGGTGATCTCGGCCGCGCTCATCTGGGCAAAATCCTTCTTCTGAAGGATCTCCTTGTCGGAGACCGACAGGCGCAAATCCTGCTCCTGGTGCTGCGGCGTCTCCGTCATCCGCGGCTGCGACATCGCCTCCTGCACGCGGCGGGAGCCGGCCTGCGGCTTCTTCTTGGCCTGCTCCCGCAACGGCACCGAATCCAGCATGTGCTTCCACTCTTCCGAGGCGCGGAAGAACAAGTTGAAGGCCTGCCTGAAGATCAGCGCATGCTCGTGGCGCTTGACGAAGATCGCCTCCAGCGTGGTGAAGACGTCGGCGCGGTTGCCGATGTCGATCACCTGGAGCGCGCTCATGGCATCGATGACGGCGCCCGGCCCGACCGGCATGCTGGCTGCACGCAACGCGCGGGCAAAGCCGACGATGTTGTCGGCGAACTGCTCGGTCTGGTCGGGCGCAAGGTGGTTGATGGCCATGGTCTCGTATCCATCCCCTCGTCATTCCGGGGCGCGCCCGCTTGGGCGCGAGCCCGGAATCCATTTATCCGCAGTACGTGCGGCCCGATGGATTCCGGGTTCGCGCTACGCGCGCCCCGGAATGACGAGCGCAATTTGACGCGAGATCAATTCTCGCTCGTCGCTTCCTTCAGCACCTTTTGCAAGGTATCGCCCTGCATCCGGGTGATATCGTCCTGGTACTTGAGCAGCGCCCCCAGCGTGTCGCCGACCACTTGCGGGGTCAGCGACCGGGCATCGAGCTCCGACAGCGCTGTGGCCCAGTCGATGGTCTCGGCGACGCCAGGCGACTTGTAGAAATCCTGGTTGCGCAACGCCTGGACGAAACGCACGACCTGCTGCGACAGCTTGGCGGAGATGCCGGGCACGCGCGTCTTGACGATCGCGAGCTCGCGCTCGGCTTCGGGATAGTCGACCCAGTGATAGAGGCAGCGCCGCTTCAGCGCGTCATGGATCTCGCGGGTACGGTTGGAGGTGATGATGACGATCGGCGGATGCGGCGCCTTCACGGTGCCGAATTCGGGAATGGTCACCTGGAAGTCGCTGAGGATTTCGAGCAGGTATGCCTCGAACGCCTCGTCGGCGCGGTCGAGCTCGTCGATCAGCAGCACCGGCGGTCCCGCGACGTCGGGCTCCAGCGCCTGAAGCAACGGCCGCTTGATCATGTAGCGGTCGGCGAAGATGTCGGACGAGAGCTGATCGCGGTCGGTGTCGCCGGCGGCTTCCGCCATCCGGATCGCGATCATCTGTGCGGCGCTGTTCCACTCGTAGACGGCAGAGGAGACGTCGAGGCCCTCGTAGCACTGCAGGCGGATCAGCTTCCGCCCCAGCGCCGCCGACAGCACCTTTGCGATCTCGGTCTTGCCGACGCCGGCTTCGCCCTCGAGGAACAGCGGCCGGCCCATGCGCAGCGACAGATAGGTCACCGTCGCCAGCGATCGCTCCGCGAGATAACCGCGCGAAGTCAAGAGTTCGAGCATCGCATCGACCGATGCCGGCAGGGCCGTGAGAGTCATGAAAATGCCAGTCTCGCTACGCCCTCACCGGGGACAAGTTTGGGCCGAGGCGTGAGGTTCACTCACTCCTTGGCGTTGGCGGCATCGAGGGCACGCCGCGTCAGCACCCCGATGAGATGCGCACGGTATTCGGCGCTGCCGTGGATGTCGCTGTTGAGGCCTTCCGCCGGCACCTCGATGCCGTCGAGCGCCTTCGCGGCGAAGCGCTTCTTCAGGGCTTCCTCGAACGCGGTGACGCGGAACACGCCTTCGGAGCCGGCGCCGGTGACGGCGACGCGCACGTCCGAAGGACGCCGCGCCACGAACACGCCGACCAGCGCATAGCGCGAAGCCTGGTTGCGGAACTTGATGTAGGCCGCCTTCTTCGGCAGCGGGAACATCACCTTGGTGATGATCTCGTCGGCTTCGAGCGCCGTCGTGAACAGGCCCTGGAAATACTCTTCCGCCTTGAGGCGGCGCTTGTTGGTGACGATGGTGGCGCCGAGCGCGAGCACCGCGGCCGGATAGTCCGCGGTCGGATCGTTGTTGGCGAGCGAGCCGCCGATCGTGCCCTTGTGGCGCACGGCCGGGTCGCCGATCTGGCTGGCAAGATTGGCCAGCGCCGGGATCGCCTCACCGACGATCGCGGAGCTTGCGACCTCGGCATGCCTGGCGGTGGCGCCGATCACGAGCGCGCGGCCCTTCATCTCGATCGTGTTGAGCCCCTCGATGTGGGAGAGGTCGACCAGATGCGGGGGGCTGGCGAGACGCTGCTTCATGACGGGAATCAGCGTGTGGCCGCCGGCGATCACCTTGGCGTCTTCGTTCTTCACCAGGAGGTTGGCCGCCTGGCGAACGGTCCCAGGGCGATGGTATTTGAATTCGTACATCTGAATGTCCTGATCGCAGAATGCGCGCGCGGTTAGGCGAGATCGGATTTCGCCATCGCCTTGGCGCCGGCGGAGATGGAAGCGACGATGTTCTGGTAGCCGGTGCAACGGCAGAGATTGCCTTCCAGCTCCTCGCGGATGGTGTGGTCGTCGAGCTCGTGGCCCTTGCGATGGACGATGTCGATCGCGGTCATGATCATGCCCGGCGTGCAGAAGCCGCACTGCAGGCCATGGTGCTCGCGGAAGGCCTCCTGCATCGGATGCAGCGGAGCGCCGTCGGCGGCCAGTCCCTCGATCGTCTTGACCTCGTGGCCATCGGCCATCACGGCCAGCGTGGTGCAGGACTTCACGGCCTTGCCGTCGAGATGCACGACACAGGCGCCGCACTGCGAGGTATCGCAGCCGACATGGGTGCCGGTCAGGCGCAGATTCTCGCGCAGGAACTGCACCAGAAGGGTGCGGGGATCGACGTTGGCCGTGACAGGATTGCCGTTCACGATGAGGGAGATTTTTGCCATAAGCACTCTCTATCAGCGCCCCGACGGGTCCCGTCGAAGCGGTTCTTATAATTATTCCAACCCATCATATGGGCCATTATGCCCGGGGGCAACATCGCCCCGGATGCAAGGCGCCATGCCGAAAGGCGATAGCCTTCAGCCCTGTACCGCTAGCCCTGTACCGCTTTGGCGAAGTTCGCGAAAAATTCGTCGGCCAGTTTCTTGGCGGCGCCGTTGATGAGGCGCTGGCCGAGCTGCGCCAACTTGCCGCCGATCTGCGCCTCGACCTCGTAGGAGAGCAGCGTACCGCCGTCCTTCTCCGCGAGCTTGACCACAGCGCCGCCCTTGGCGAAGCCGGCCACCCCGCCCTCGCCTTCGCCGGAGATCTTGTAGCCGTTCGGCGGGTCGAGATCGGAGAGTGTGACCTTGCCCTTGAAGCGCGCCGACACCGGCCCGACCTTCATTTTCGCCGTCGCGCGAAAGCCGCCGTCGTCGGTCTTTTCCAGCTCCTCGCAGCCGGGGATGCAGGCCTTCAGCACCTCGGGATTGTTGAGCTTCTCCCACACGGCCTCGCGCGGCGCCGCAAGCTGGACTTCGCCGTTCATCGTCATGGCCATGGGGTACCTCCCGGATGCTTCACTATATGCTGCTCAAGTAACGCACGGAGGCCGCAAAGGAAAGGGCAGCCCCCGGCCACGTGCAATGCATATTCGCAACTGCAAAAAGCTTTGCGCCGATGGTTTGGGATTGGCAGAGCCGGAGCATGGTGATTAGGTCCCGCGCAACATGAGCACAGCCCTCTCCCCCCTGCTCGCGCCGATGCTGTCGAGCGCAGCCATGCGCGCGGTCTGCGACGACCGGTCAACCCTCCAGAACATGCTCGATTTCGAGGCAGCCCTGGCACGCGCCGAGGCCGCCACGGATGTGATTCCCGCATCCGCGGTGGGCCCGATCGAAGCCGCGTGCAAGGCCGATAGCTTTGACATGGCCGCTCTGGGCGAGGCCGCGACGCGATCCGGCAATCTCGCGATTCCCCTGGTCAAGGCGCTCACGGCCAATGTCGGCAAGGCCGATGCGGAGGCCGCGCGCTACGTCCATTGGGGCGCGACGAGCCAGGATGTCATCGACACCGCGACCATGCTCACGCTTCGCGCCGGCATCGATGCACTCGATGCCGATCTCAGCCGCGCCATCAAGGGCTTTGCCGCCCTGGCACGGAGCCATCGCAACACCGCCATGGTGGCGCGGACCTGGCTCCAGCACGCGCTGCCGATGCCGTTCGGGCTCAAGGCCGCGGAATACGCATCAAGCCTTGCCCGCGCCCGCTGCCGCCTGCGGCGGCTCTCCCGCGAGGGTCTTGCGCTGCAATTCGGCGGCGCGGCCGGCACGCTCGCGGCCCTCGGCGACAAGGGGCTCGTCGTTGCAGAGCGGTTGGCGCAGGAGCTCAACCTGCCGCTGCCGGAAGCGCCCTGGCACACCCATCGCGACCGGATCGCGGAAGCCGCATCATGCTTTGCGATTCTCGCCGGAAGCTGCGGCAAGATCGCGCGCGACGTCTCGCTGATGATGCAGACCGATGTTGGCGAAGCGTTCGAGCCCGCCGGCGAAGGCCGCGGCGGCTCCTCGACCATGCCGCACAAGCGCAACCCGGTCGCGGCCGCGAGCGCGCTGGGCTGCGCAACCATGGCCCCTCAGCTCGCCGCGACGATCTTTGCAGCCCAGGTGCAGGACCACGAGCGCAGCGCCGGCCCTTGGCACGCGGAATGGCCGACGCTGCCGCAATTGATGCTGGTCGCCTCGGGCGCGCTCGCCGCCATCGTCGACATCGCCGACGGCCTCGACGTCGATGCCGCGCGCATGCGCAGCAATCTCGATGCGACGCATGGGCTCATCATGGCGGAAGCCGTTACATTTGCGCTGGCCGACAAGATCGGCAAAAGCGATGCGCATCATTTGATCGAGGCCGCGAGCAAGCGCGCGGTCGCCGAAAAGAAGCATTTGCGCGAGGTTCTCGCGGCCGATTCGCAGGTCACCGCGCATCTTTCGCCGGAAAAAATTGCGGCATTGTTCGAGCCGATGGCCTATCAAGGGGCTTCCCAAGCCCTGATCGACCGGCTGCTCGACAGCCTCGAGCGCGATTAATTGTTTGAGCATGATCTTTTTCGGAAAACCGCTCCACACTTTTCCGGATCATGCTCCAGAACGGAGACGCCCAGCATGCCCATGATCGATGCCGACGGTTGCCTGATCAACGTTTCCGTCGAGGGCCGCGACGGCGGGCCGACGCTGATGCTGTCCAATTCGCTCGGCTGCACGTTGCAGATGTGGGAGCCGCAGATGAAGGCTCTGACGCAGGTGTTCCGCGTCATCCGCTATGACCGCCGCGGCCACGGCAAGTCCAACGTTCCGGCCGGCCCCTATACGATGGAGCGCTTCGGCCGCGACGTGCTGGCGATCCTCGACGACCTCAACATCGAGAAGGTGCATTGGTGCGGCCTGTCGATGGGCGGCATGGTCGGGCAATGGTTAGGGGCCAATGCGCCGGAGCGCTTCGGCAAGCTCATCCTCGCCAACACCTCCTGCTACTACGCCGAGCCGACCAAATGGCTGGAGCGCATCGACGCCGTGAAGAAGGGCGGCATCGCGGCGGTGGCCGATGCCGTGATCGCGGGCTGGCTGACGCAGGATTTCCGCGAGCGCGAGCCGCAGATCACGGCGAAGATGAAGTCGATGCTGCTCGCCTCCCCCGTCGAGGGCTATCTCGCCTGCTGCGAGGCGCTGTCGACGCTCGATCAGCGCGAGATGCTCGCCAAGATCAAGAGCCCGACGCTGGTGATCGCCGGCCGCCACGACATGGCGACGCCGATCTCGGCGGGTGAATTGATCCGCTCCAACATTCCCGGCGCCAGCATGACCATCATCGACGCCGCTCACATTTCCAATGTCGAGCAGCCGCACGCCTTCACCGACGCGGTGGTGGGTTTCCTGACGCAGCGCTAGCCGGAGAAAAAACATGGACGACCAGAAGCGCCGCGATGCCGGCATGAACGTGCGCCGGAAGGTTTTGGGCAATGCCTGGGTCGACAAGTCGATCGCGGGCCGCAATGCCTTCAACACCGACTTCCAGGACATGATCACGCGCTACGCCTGGGGCGAGATCTGGACGCGGCCGCATTTCGACGAGCGCACGCGGCGCGTGCTCGTGATCGGCACCATGGTCGCGCTGGGGCAATGGGACGAATTCCGCCTGCATGTGCGCGCAGCGCTCGCCGAGGGCGGCTTCACCCCCGACGACATCAAGGAAATCCTGCTTCAGCAGGCAATCTATTGCGGCGTGCCGGCGGCGAACCACGCCGTCAAGGAAGCCTCAGCCATTGTGCAGGAGCTCGGCCTGCTCAAGAGCTAGCGGCGCGGCGGTTTCGACGGCCTCCCGAACGTTCTTGGGCGCCGGCGCGGGCCGCTCGATCACCACCACGATGGCAGCGCCGAGCAGCAGCAGGAGCTCGGTGGCATGCAGCCGGAGCGCGGCCATCTCGCCGACCTTCGAGGCCATCAACATGCTCGTAAACGAGATGAGGCTGCCGATCGCAAGCGCAATGCCGAGCGCCTCGTCGCTGCCGCCATTCTTGCGGACGCGGGGAATGCAAAGAAGCGCGAGAGAGATGGCAAAGAACACCACCACCGTCAGCCGGCCCAGCGCCAGCAGCCAGGCGGCACGCACCGTGCTCATCCCCGCCATCTGAAGATGGTCGCTGAGGAACAGCGCCACCGCGACACTCGGCCGCTCGTAGAGGCCGTGCACCGGTGCCACCATGATGTTGAAGGCCACGAGCGTCCAGGCCGGGATGAAATAGGCCGCCAGCAGGGCGCCGTTGACCGAACCGATCCGCCAATTCCTGAACATGCCGCTTCCCGCTTCGCTCGCTGCGCGCCTTCCATGGAAAGGCTTTGCCGGGGAGCTAACTCGCATCAGACCATGGCGGCAATTTAAACCCTTTGTTTACCTTAACCGGCCCGCCGGGCGGCGCGCCCAAGGAAAAAGGCCCCGCCTCCGGGCGGGGCCCTCTTCACGTCTAGGCTCCGAAACTACTTGTCCTGACCGTGCTGGCCGCCCTGTTGCTGGCCGGGCTTCTCGCCCTGGCGCTGCGGATCCTGCTGCTGCTGTCCGGGTTTCTGCCCGCCACCCTGCTGCTGCCCGGGTTTCTGAGTCTGCTGGCCCGGATTCTGATCTTGCTGCTTTGACATTTGGGGGAACTCCCTAGTTGGACCTCAGAGGAGAGACAACGGCCGGGATTCAGTTTGGTTGCTTTGCGGAACCCGGTTCCTCGCACCTGCGGAACCGAAATGACATCCGTAGCGAAATGACCTCTGTACAAGCCTTTGTGTCGAGGCATGGCCAGTTGCAGCCACCAGTTCCCTCCTGTTACAAAACGAGAAGAATGCTTAGGGGCTGCCGGGGCCCGAGAAGAAACTCAATCACACTTTCTCTCGAAGAGCTCCCTTTGAGCCGCGTCAGGTTTGGTAACGGCAGCCCATGGATTATTTCGCCCAGCAGCTCATCAACGGTCTCGTTCTGGGCTCGATCTACGGCCTGATCGCCATCGGCTATACGATGGTCTACGGCATCGTCGGCATGATCAATTTCGCCCATGGCGATGTCTTCATGATCGGCGGCTTCATCGCCCTGATCACCTTCCTGATCCTGATCTCGCTCGGCCTGACCGCGATCCCGGTGATCCTGCTGGTGGTGCTGCTGGTGTCGATGGCGATCACCGCGCTCTATGGCTGGACCATCGAACGCATCGCCTACCGGCCCCTGCGCCATTCCTTCCGCCTCGCCCCGATGCTGTCGGCGATCGGCATGTCCTTCGTGCTGACCAATTACTCGCAGGTCGCGCAGGGCGCCCGCGTCAAGCCGATTCCGCCCTTCATCACCGGCGGCTATACGCTGCACGAAAGCGCGGACGGTTTTGTGATCCAGCTCTCCAACATCCAGATCATGGTGGTTCTCACCACCATCGTGCTGCTTGGGATCTTCACCTGGCTGGTGTCGCGCACCCGGCTCGGCCGCGACATGCGGGCCTGCGAACAGGACCAGACCATGGCGGCGCTGCTCGGCGTCAACGTCGACCGCACCATCTCCATGACCTTCGTGATCGGCGCCGCACTCGCCGCGGTCGCGGGCCTGATGTACCTGCTCTATTACGGCCTGGTGGATTTCTTCATGGGCTTCGTCGCCGGCATCAAGGCGTTCACCGCGGCGGTGCTCGGCGGCATCGGCTCGCTGCCTGGCGCCATGCTGGGCGGTCTCGCGATCGGCCTGATCGAGACGTTCTGGTCGGCCTATTTCTCGGTCGAGTACAAGGACGTCGCGGCGTTCTCGATCCTGATCGTCGTGCTGATCTTCATGCCGACCGGCCTGCTTGGCCGTCCCGAAGTCGAAAAAGTCTGACGGTCGCCGCGTGACAGTTCTCTCGAGCAATACGGCCAAACCAGCAACGGACATCCCCGCTCTGCTGAAGACGGCCTTCGTCAACGCCCTGATCGCGCTGGTGCTGTTCTCGCTGATGGTCGGCGTCCGCACCGAAGCGGGTTCCGACGGCCAGCTCACCTATTGGACCCGCTTCGGCGAGGTCGCCTCCCTCGTTGCCGCCGTGTTCGGCGGCTCGATCGTGCTCGGGCTGTTGCGACAGTGGATCGGGTCCAGCGGCACCGACAAGCTGGTGCCACCGGCTGTACGCAGCGGCATGTCGTTTCTGGGCCGCTACCTGGCGCCCGCACTTCTGATCTTCACGGTGCTTGTGCCGGTGATCTTCTATGACCAGCGCTATATCCTCGATCTCGCGATCCTCGTGCTCACCTATGTGATGCTGGGCTGGGGGCTGAACGTCGTGGTCGGGCTCGCCGGCCTGCTCGATCTCGGCTACGTCGCCTTCTACGCGGTGGGCGCCTATTCCTACGCGCTGCTGGCCACCAATTTCGGCTGGTCGTTCTGGGTCTGCCTGCCGCTTGCCGGCATCCTCGCCGCGTTCTGGGGCGTGCTGCTCGGCTTCCCCGTGCTGCGCCTGCGCGGCGACTATCTCGCCATCGTGACGCTCGCCTTCGGCGAGATCATCCGCCTCGTCATCATCAACTGGCAGAGCCTCACCGGCGGCCCCAATGGCGTCTCCAGTATTCCCCGCCCCTCGTTCTTCGGCATCCCGCTGGACAACAGCGACAACGGGCTCGCCGCCAGGCTCGGCATCGAATATTCGCCGACCCAGCGCATCGTCTTCCTGTTCTACCTGATCCTGGCGCTTGCGCTGCTCACCAACTGGGTGACGATCCGGCTGCGCCGCCTGCCGATCGGCCGCGCCTGGGAGGCCTTGCGCGAGGACGAGGTCGCCTGCCGCGCGCTCGGCATCAACACCACGACCACCAAGCTCACGGCGTTCGCGACCGGCGCCATGTTCGGCGGCTTTGCCGGTGCGTTCTTCGCGACGCGCCAGGGCTTCATCAGTCCGGAATCCTTCACCTTCCAGGAATCGGCGCTGGTGCTCGCCATCGTCGTGCTCGGCGGCATGGGCTCGCAGCTCGGCGTCGCGCTCGCCGCCCTCGCCATGATCGGCGGCTTCGAGCTGTTCCGCAGCCTCGAGACCTACCGCATGCTGGTGTTCGGCATGGCCATGGTGCTGATCATGATCTGGCGGCCGCGCGGCCTGATCGGCCATCGCGCGCCGACCGTGTATCTGACCAAGGCGCAGGCGATCTCCTCCGACCTCGTCAAGGAAGGGCACGGATGAGCGGCGACAAGACTAGCGACAAGATTCTTGGCGTCGATCGGCTGACCATGCGCTTTGGCGGCATCGTCGCCGTGCAGGACCTGTCGTTTGCGGCCGAACGGAAAAAGATCACCGCGCTGATCGGACCGAACGGCGCCGGCAAGACCACCGTGTTCAACTGCATCACCGGCTTCTACAAGCCGAGCGGCGGCGCCATTCGCCTCGCCCATGACGACGGTAAGGTCATTGCGCTGGAGCGGCTGAACGATTTCCGCATCGCCAAGCAGGCCAAGGTGGCGCGCACCTTCCAAAACATCCGCCTGTTTCCCGGCATGACCGCGCTGGAAAACCTGATGGTGGCACAGCACAACGCGTTGATGCGCGCCTCCGGCTTCACTTTTCTGGGCCTCATCGGCGCGCCCGGCTACCGCGACGCCGAAAAGCGCGCGATCGACCTTGCCACCGACTGGCTGAAGCGGGTCAATCTGCTCGACCGCGCCGACGATGCCGCCGGCAATTTCGCCTATGGCGACCAGCGCCGGCTCGAGATTGCGCGCGCGATGTGCACCGAGCCCGCGCTGCTGTGCCTGGACGAGCCCGCCGCGGGTCTCAACGCGCGCGAGAGCGCCGCCTTGAGCGAGCTCCTGCTTTCGATCCGCGACGAGCTCGGCACCTCAATCCTGCTGATCGAGCACGACATGTCGGTCGTGATGGAGATCTCCGACCACATCGTGGTCATGGACCATGGCGTCAAGATCGCGGAAGGCTCTCCGCGCGAGATCCGCGACGATCCCAAGGTGATCGCCGCCTATCTCGGCACCGACGAGGAAGAGGCCGTGGCGGTGATGGAGAGCGGGTCGTGACGTCGTCCGCTCCCCTGCTGTCGATCCGGGGCCTGCGCGCCGCCTACGGGAAGATCGAGGCGTTAAAAGGCGTCGATGTCGAGATCAGCGCCGGCGAGATCGTCGCGCTGATCGGCGCCAACGGCGCCGGCAAGTCGACGCTGATGATGACGATCTTCGGCAAGCCGCGCGCCCGCGCCGGCCAGATCCTGTACGAAGGCCGTGACATCACCGACGTTCCCACCCATGAGATCGCCCATTTGCGCATCGCGCAATCGCCGGAAGGCCGCCGCATCTTCCCGCGCATGAGCGTGGCGGAAAACCTCCAGATGGGGGCGGACGCCACCGGATGCACCGACGCCGAACGCGAGGCCACGCTGCAACGCGTGTTCACGCTGTTCCCGCGCCTGAAGGAGCGCTACGCCCAGCGCGGCGGAACGCTGTCCGGCGGCGAGCAGCAGATGCTGGCAATCGGCCGCGCCCTGATGAGCCGCCCCCGCCTGCTGCTGCTCGACGAGCCCTCGCTCGGACTGGCGCCGCTGATCGCGCGCCAGATTTTCGATGCGATCCGCACCCTGAACCGCCAGGACGGCCTGACGGTCCTGATCGTCGAGCAGAACGCCAACCATGCGCTGAAGCTCGCCCATCGCGGTTACGTCATGGTCAACGGCCTGATCACGCTGGCCGGCACCGGCGCCGAGTTGTTGCAGCGCCCCGAGATTCGCGCCGCCTACCTGGAAGGCGGCCGGCACGGCTGAGGTTGCCCGACGGCGAAGCCCGTGCGGCCGAATGTGGCGAGATATCTCCGCCAATGCCCGTATTTTGCCGGTGACTTCTCCCGAGATTCATTCGAGAATGGCGCCGGTTTGGACCGGGCGTACCCGGCAACTTCCACAGGCGACCACCCGCGAGGTATCTCATGAAATCACTGAAGCTCATCGGTCTGGCATTCGGCGCGTCGATCGCGCTATCGAGCGCGGCGTTCGCGCAGGATGTCACCGTCGCAGTCGCAGGCCCGATGACCGGCGGAGAGTCCGCCTTCGGCCGCCAGATGAAGAACGGCGCCGAGATGGCCGTGGCTGACATCAACGCCGCCGGCGGCGTCAACGGCAAGAAGCTCGCGCTCAACGTCGAGGACGACGCCTGCGACCCGAAGCAGGCGCGCTCGATCGCCGAAAAGATCGCCGGCGCGAAAATCCCGTTCGTGGCCGGGCACTATTGCTCGTCGTCGTCGATCCCCGCCTCCGAAGCCTATGCCGACGGCAACGTGCTCCAGATTACCCCCGCCTCGACCAATCCGAAGTTCACCGATAGCGGACTCTGGAACGTGGCGCGCGTCTGCGGCCGTGACGACCAGCAGGGCCTGGTCGCGGCGCAGTACATCGCCAAGAACTACAAGGGCAAGAACATCGCGATCCTCAACGACAAGACCACCTACGGCAAGGGTCTCGCCGATGAGACCAAGAAGGCGCTCAACAAGGCCGGCATCACCGAGAAGATGTACGAGTCCTACAACAAGGGCGACAAGGACTTCAACGCGATCGTCTCGCGCCTGAAGCGCGACAACATCGACCTCGTCTATGTCGGCGGTTATCATCAGGAGAGCGGCCTGATCCTGCGCCAGATGCGTGACCAGGGCCTCAAGACGATCCTGATGGCCGGCGATGCGCTCGCCGACAAGGAGTACGCCTCCATCACCGGTCCGGCCGGCGAAGGCACGCTGTTCACCTTCGGCCCCGATCCGCGCAACAAGCCGACCGCGAAGAAGATCGTCGACGCCTTCAAGGCCAAGAACATCGACCCCGAGGGCTATACGCTCTACACCTACGCGGCGATGCAGGTCTGGTCGCAGGCGGCAAAGAAGGCCGGCACCACGGACGCCAAGAAGGTCATGGCGGCGATCAAGGCCGGCAAGTGGGACACCGTGATCGGCCCGATCGAGTATGACGCCAAGGGCGACATCAAGCAGCTCGACTATGTCGTCTACAAATGGGACGCCAAGGGCGGCTACGCCGAGATCAAGGGCAACGGCACCTAAGACAGGATGCCTGACCTTTTAACCGGATCAATCCAACGCCCCGGTTCGCCGGGGCGTTTTCTTTCGCCGTGCGGTCACACGGCTGCGGAGAGCTCGCCGCCCGCCGCGGCCTGGGCCTTGTGGAGCGCTTGCAGGAGATCGTTCGGCCGAAATGGCTTTTGCAGACATACCACGTCGGCCAGACCAGGCGCCTCGCCCATGAAATCCAGTGCGGTCATGCCGGAGACCGCGACGATCGGGAACCCGGGAACTCGCTCGCGAATGGCCGCCATGACGTCAACGCCGCTGGTGTCGGCCAGGAAAATATCGACGATCGCGGCATCGAAAGCGCCCTCGCTGAAGGCTTTCAGGCCCGCTGCGCCGCTCTCGGCTTCGACGACGTCAAAGCGGTTGACCCGAAGCACGATCGCGACCATCGCGCGGACCTCCTTCTGGTCGTCGACAACGAGAACACGGCGCATGGGAACAACTCCCGGATACGTATCATTATTTGGTTCAATTCACCGCAAGTGCCCGGCAAGGCAGTATGGGTCTGTCCCGGTAAATCACCTCTTACCAGCTACCTGTTCCAAGTCCCACCCCAAGTTAAATAAGCTGTAACCTTCGGTTGAGTCGCATGCGCTTTCTGTCAGGATGCGCGCCCGGAGCGGGCTACCATGCGGGTAGCGGCTTCCCGGCCGGAAGAGATTGACGTAGGAGGTCATCATGCCGGCTTACGAGAGATCGACGTGCTAGCGCCTAACGACCGAAGCACATTCCTGTCGACCTTGCCGGCTACGCGAAGCGATCGCAGGGCTGCGTTGGCGATCGTCGGCATCTCCGCGATCCTGTTCGCACTGGCGGTACCGTTTGCGGGCTTGCCGCTCGCGCAGGTGCCGGCCTTCGTGGCGAGCTACCAGTCGGCGCTCGCGGTCAGCGACATCATCACCGCCGTTTTGCTGCTGTCGCAGTTCGCCGTGCTGCGCAGCCGCGCGCTGCTGCTGCTGTCGATCGGCTATATGTTCACGGCGGGCGCCGCGGTGACCCACGCCCTCACCTTCCCCGGGCTGTTCGCCCCGGCCGGATTGTTCGGTGCAGGCCCGCAGACCACCGTCTGGCTCTACATGATCTGGCACGCCGGTTTCCCGCTGTTCGTGCTGGCCTATGCCTGGCTCAAGGACGGCAACGGCGGCAACAGGGTTGCGGGCGCGACGGCTCCCGCGATCGCACTTTCCGTCGCCGGCGTGTTCGTCGCGTTGACCGTCTTCGCCTGGCTGGTGACTGCGCAGCACGGCCTGCTACCGGTCCTGCTCAAGGACGGCCACTACACCCCCACCATGATCGGCGTGGTGTCGTTCGTGTGGTCCCTGAGCTTCGCGGCGCTGGTCACGCTGTGGTTTCGCAAGCCGCACACGGTGATCGACGTCTGGCTCATGGTCACGATGTGCGCCTGGCTGTTCGACATCGCGCTGTCGGCGATCGTCAACGTCGCGCGTTTCGACCTCGGTTTCTATGCCGGCCGTCTCTACGGCCTCTTTGCGTCGAGTTTCGTGCTCGCGGTGCTGCTCATCGAGAACGTGCGGCTCCAGGCCAACACGGCAGGCATGGTCGGCGCGCTGCAGCGGCAGTCGAGCTCGGAGCGGAACTATTATGCCGAGCGCGAGCGGCTGTTCAGCGCCGTCGTCGAGTCCTCCAACGACGCCATCATCACGAAGTCGCTCGACGGCACCATCACGTCCTGGAACAAGGCGGCAGAGCACGTCTTCGGCTACTCCGCCAGCGAGGCGATCGGCCGCCAGGTCGATATCATCATGCCCGAGGGGCAGCGCGAGGAAGTCGCCGAAATGCTGGCCCGCACCCGCAACGGCGAGGTCATCGACCAGCACGAGACCGTGCGGCTGCACAAGAGTGGCCAGCCGATCGACGTCCTGCTGAGCCAGGTCCCGCTGCGATCGACCGACGGCAAGATCATCGGCGCCTCCAAGGTCGCTCGCGACATCACCGAGCGGAAGCGGGCGGAATCCGCCCTCAACCGCGAGATCGAGGAGCGCCAGCGCATCTTCGAGACCTCGCAGGACCTGATCCTCGTGACGGACGGTTACGGCAATTTCATCCAGATCAGCCCGAGCGTGAAGGACATCCTCGGGTACAAGCCGGAGGACATGATCGGGCACAGCGCCATCGAGTTCATTCACCCCGATGACCTCGACAACACCCGCAGCGAGATGCGCGCGGCGCGGCGTGGCGCGGTCAAGCGCAGCTTCGAGGCGCGCTACTACCACTACGACGGTCACGAGGTGACGCTGAACTGGATGGGCACCTGGTCGGAGCCTGTGAAGCGCCATTTCTTCATCGGCCGCGACCTCACCGAGAAGCAGGCCGCGGAGGCCCAGCTCAGGCAGGTCCAGAAAATGGACTCCATCGGCCAGCTGACCGGCGGCGTCGCCCACGATTTCAACAACGTGCTGACCGTCATCACCGGCACGATCGGCATCCTCGCGGATGCGGTGGCCGACCGTCCTGAGCTCGCCGCCATCACCAAGCTGATCGACGACGCCGCCGAGCGCGGCGCGCAACTGACCAAGCACCTGCTCGCCTTTGCCCGCAAGCAGCCGCTCCAGCCGCGCGAGATCGACGTCAATGCGCTGGCGCTCGAGGCCGCCAAGCTGCTGCACCCGACCCTCGGCGAGCAGATCACCATCATGCCGCAGCTCACCGAGGATGCCTGGCCGGCGCTGGTCGACCCGGGCCAGCTTTCCACCGCGATCCTCAATCTCGCGCTGAACGCGCGCGACGCCATGCCGGACGGCGGCACGCTGGTGCTGGAGACCCGCAACATCTTCCTCGACGACGGCTATGCCAGCATGAATCCCGACGTCGTCGCCGGCAGCTATGTGATGATCGCGGTCAGCGACACCGGCACCGGCATTCCACCGGACCTGATGGAGCGGGTGTTCGACCCGTTCTTCACCACCAAGGAGGTCGGCAAGGGCACCGGGCTCGGGCTCAGCATGGTGTTCGGCTTCGTCAAGCAGTCCGGCGGCCACATCAAGATCTACAGCGAGGAAGGCCACGGCACGAGCGTGAAGATCTACCTGCCGCGATCGAGCGGCGTGCAGGAGAGCGAGTACGAGTCGCTCCAGAACGTGCCCATCGCCGGCGGCGACGAGAAGATCCTGATCGTCGAGGACGACGCGCTGGTACGGCAATATGTCGTGACCCAGATCAAGAGCCTCGGCTATGCCGCGCTCGAGGCCGCCAACGCGGCCGAAGCCCTCACCATCATCGATGCCGACAAGGGCATCGACCTGCTCTTCACCGACATCATCATGCCCGGCCACATGAACGGCCGCCAGCTCGCGGACGAGGCGGTGCGGCGGCGTCCCGACCTGAAGACGCTGTTCACCTCGGGCTACACCGAGAACGCCATCGTCCATCATGGCCGGCTCGATTCCGGCGTGCTGCTGCTGGCCAAGCCCTACCGCAAATCCGAGCTTGCCAAGATGCTCAGGACCGCGCTGGCGAGTTGAGCGCGCGGCATCGGTGCGCTATCGCTGATGCCTGAAGCGCATGGAGTGCCGGCCTTGAAAAACCTGCTTACCGATATCGCCGGCGTCCGCGTCGGCCATGCCGAGGATGCGAAAGTCGCCTCCGGCACGACAGCCATCATCTTCGATGCCCCGGCGGTCGCGGCGATCGACGTGCGCGGCGGCGGGCCCGGCACGCGCGAGGATGCGCTGCTCGACCTTGCCAGCACGGTCGAGCGCGTCGATGCGATTGCGCTGTCCGGCGGCTCCGCCTTTGGCATCGAGACCGGCGGCGGCGTCCAGGCCTGGCTTGCCGAACAGGGCCGCGGCTTCCGGATTCGCGAGGCGGTGATCCCGATCGTGCCGGGCGCCATCGTGTTCGACCTGCTCAACGGCGGTGACAAGGCCTGGGGTCGCTTCGCGCCCTATCGCGATCTCGGTTACGCGGCAGCTGTGGCCGCGGGCCACGATTTCGCGCTGGGCAGCGTCGGCGCGGGCCTCGGCTGCACCACTGCGACCTTCAAGGGCGGGCTCGGCTCGGCTTCAGCGGTCCTGCCCAACGGCATCAAGGTCGCCGCCATCGTGGTCGTCAACGCGGTCGGCAGCGCAACCGTCGGCGAGGGACCGTGGTTCTGGGCGGCGCCGTTCGAGGAGAACGGCGAGTTCGGCGGGCGCGGCCTGCCAGCCAAATTCACGCCTGACATGCTGGCGATGCGCATCAAAGGCGGCCCCGCCGCGAGCGCGCGCGAGAACACCACGATCGGCCTCGTCGTCACTGATGCCACGCTGACCAAGGCCCAGGCCAAGCGGCTGGCGATGATCGCGCACACCGGATTTGCCCGCGCCATCTATCCGGTGCATGCCCCGACCGACGGCGACGTGCTGTTTGCGGCTGCGACCTGTGAGAAGCCGATCGAGCCGCTGGTCGGCCTCACCGAGCTCGGCACGGTCGCCGCCAACGTGGTCGCGCGCGCGATCGCGCGCGGCGTGTACAGCGCGACAGCGCTGCCGTTTGCGGGAGCATTACCGGCGTGGAAGGACCGCTTCGGCGCGTAAGGGGCACGCGCCCCTCACCACATATCGCGCGTCATCGCCCGGCGAAGACCGGGCGATCCAGTATTCCAGAGACAGTTGTGATTGAACCGAGAAGCCGCGGCGTACTGGATGCCCCGGTCCCGGCTCCGCCAAGGCTACGCCGGGGCCACAAGGGTGCTCGGCCGCCGAAGCTTTAGCGAAGGCGGCAAGCCGGGGCATGACAGCGCGTGGGCGTCAGACGCTCATCGACATCGACGAGCCGGCGGTCGCTGAGGCGCCTTGCCCCTGCCCGCCTTGCCGCTGCATCAACTGCGCGAACAGATCGTAGGCCGAATTGCGAGAGGAGCTGGAGGCGCCCGGGACCGTCGTCGACATCTTGAAGCCGTCGGCATAGGTGACGGTGGTGGTGGTCGAGCCGTCGGCGGCGGTCGTCGTGGTCGAGGTCGACCCGCCGCTCGACTTCGAGGCGGAATCCGATCCATCGCCGGAGCCGCTGGCACCGTGGGCATGGCCGTGATGGCCGCTCTTCAGCGCCTTCGACATCTCATCCAGGCTGACGCTGCCGTCGGAATTCGTATCCATCTTCGAGAACACGTCGTCGGCCTGCGCGAGGTTGGTGCCGCCGGCCCCGAGCGCGTTCTCGAATTCGGACTTGGTGATCTTGCCGTCGCCGTCCCCGTCGATCTGCGAGAACAGGTCCTTCAGCGCAGCATCCCGGCTCGTCGAGGTCGAAGACGTCGAGCTCGAGCTAGCCGCGCTGCCGGTGCTGTCCGTCGACTGGCTTTGCGCGGCGAACAGCGCGTTCATGGTCTCCGGCGAGATTTGCGGAGTTTTACCGGCATTGACCGGCGAGGTCGCGCCGCTGGTCGTGCTGCTGCCGCTGTCGATCGCGAACGGATTGATCGGCGCGTTCTGCGAAGACCCCGTGTTCTGGGTCGACGAGGACGATTTCGACTTCGTCAGCGACTGGATCGCGTCGAGCGCGCTCGATACGGCACCAAGGGCAAACAACATTGCACAACTCCAACCGATGCGGCACGCCGCAGCCAATGTTCTGGCGGTGATGTCAGCAAGCGTCGTGCCAGCGCAAAAAGCTCAATGAAATCCGCCTTCGCGACGCCTGGCGCGGCTCCGGAACACCGGCAATTCATGCCGGTCGCGGCAGAAATTTCCGCCCACAGGAAGCACGCCACCCCTGCATTGCCCGGCTGAGAGGCCCATGTTAGGCGAGCATCATCTTTCACGGCCGCCACGGGACACCGCGCCATGACCCAAGCCTTCACTCCCCGCCCCCTGGCCATCGCGCCCTCGATCCTGGCCTCGGACTTCTCCAAGCTCGGCGAAGAGGTGCGCGCGGTGGACGCGGCCGGCGCCGACTGGATCCATCTCGACGTGATGGACGGACATTTCGTGCCCAACATCTCCTACGGCCCCGACGTCATCAAGGCGATGCGCCCGCACACCAAGAAGATCTTCGACGCGCATCTGATGATCTCGCCCTGCGACCCCTATCTCGAGGCCTTCGCCAAAGCCGGCTGTGACCACATCACCGTGCATGCGGAAGCAGGTCCCCATCTGCACCGCTCGCTCCAGGCGATCCGCGCGCTCGGCAAGAAGGCCGGCGTCTCGCTCAACCCGGGCACGCCGATCAGCGTGCTCGAATACGTCATCGACCTCGTCGACCTCGTGCTGGTGATGTCGGTCAATCCCGGCTTCGGCGGCCAGGCCTTCATCCCGTCTGCGATCGGCAAGATCCGCGACATCCGCGCGATGACGGCGGGACGTCCGATCGACATCGAGGTCGATGGCGGCGTCGGTCCTGATGTCGCGGGTCCCCTGGCCGCGGCGGGCGCCAACGCCTTCGTCGCCGGCACCTCCGTGTTCAAGGGCGGCACGCAGGAAGCGTACAAGACCAACATCGCCGCGATCCGCAACGCCGCCGCAGGCGCACGCGGCGAAGCGATCTGAAGCACAAGCAACATATTTGCTGAAAAGCTGCGGGTCTTACGGGCGTTGCGACGCGCAATGCCCAAATTGCACCTTGATCCGTACTCCTCCGGGCTTCCCTGATTCGTGCAAATCACCGCTAGTGATTCCTGCCTGTTTTCGCGGGAGCACATCATGACGACGACCCTGGTTTGGACTGGCGTGGCGTTGTGGCTTGGTTTCAGTGCGTTTGTTGTGTTTGGCCCATCGGCCGGACCGGCGAGGGTGCCGGCACGTTCGGCCCGCATCGTCCGTCGCGACTGGTATCGGGCCTGAGCCCATGCAGATCGCGCTCGTGAAGCGTCAAGCGAAGCGCAGGTGCCGCATCCCGCGGCGCCCGCATCCTGACCTCGACTATTTCTTCGGTCGGCTCGAACGCACCGAAGGCGAGAGGCGCGACGACACCGGGCCCGAGATGGCGGACCCGGATCACCCGCTCCGGTCACCGCGCCGGCATTGAATTCTGTTCTGGACCACGCCCGATGAAACCGCACTGCCCGAACTGCCTGAAGGAAATGACCAAGGCATCCGCGTCGCGTAACCTCTTCAATTGCGAGCCCTGCCGCGAGATCATCCAGTATTTCGGCGGCGGCGCGGATCACGGCGAGCCCGGCCCGCAATTCTGCTGGCCGATCCGCCGCAAGCGCTCCGTCCACGCCGCCCACGCGGCGTGATCTTTCCTAGCCCCACACGACGCCGGCGTCCGGTTTCGCCGCAGCCATCCGCGGCGGCCGCACCACAGTGACGGTGCAGGCCGCCTCCGAGGCCACCTTGGCCGAGACGCTGCCGAGCAGCGCGCGGCGGAACGAGCTCTGCCGTGCGCCGATGATGACGTGGTCGACCTGATTGACCTCGGCGAATTCCAGCAGCGCCGCGGCGGGGTCGACGGCCTCCAGCACGTGAACCGACAGCCGGCTCTCATCCAGCTTGAGCGGCGTCGCCCAATGCCGGAGCGCGACCAGGCGGTCGATATGCTTGTTGGAGCCCTGCTCGTCGAGCGTCCGGTCGATCGCGATGCGGTTGAGCTTGAGCACGTTGACGCAGGCAAGCCGCGCCGACGGCAGCGTCGCGAGAATGCGCTCGGTCGTCACGCGCAGCGCCTCGTTCAGCTCGCCCGCGCCTTCCACCGTGTCGAGCGCGACCGCGAGGATCGGGCTGGAGGCGATTTGCGCGGCGACGTCCGATTTCGCGCGCGGCGCCATGACACCCAGGTTGAAGCGCCGCCGCCAGGCGACGCTCAAGGGGTCGCGCTTCAGCCGTTCCGAACGCGCGGTGAGCCTGACCTGGTCCGGATGAGCGAGATCGAAGGCGAGCTGGGACGCGGTCGGATAGCGCCGCACCGGCTCGATCTCGAGACAGCGCAGCACCACCTCCTGAAGCCAGGGCGGATAGTCCGCGCGCAATTCGCGCGGCGGATGCGGATCGCGCCACAGCCGGCGACGCATCGCGCGCAGCGTCTCGCCCTCTCCGAAGGGACGCTCGCCGGTGGTGAAGAAATAGAGCAGCACGCCCAGCGAAAACAGATCGCTGCGCGGATCGTCGCGTACCCCCAACAGCCGCTCGGGCGCCATGTAGGGCGCGGTGCCGTAAGGCAGGCGGAATTCTTCCTGCAACAGGTCCGGCAGATGGTTGTGGTGCGACAGGCCGTAATCGATCAGGACCGCCTCGCCGCTATCGCGGAACATGATGCTGCTCGGCTTGATGTCGTGATGAATCACGTTCTGCCGGTGCAGATCGGCCAGCGCGGCGGCGATCTTCGCGACGAGCTGCCGCGCCTCCTCATATGGGAGCGGCAGGTCGGGCAGCCGCTTGTAGAGCGTGGTCCCGGGAATGCGCTCGATCACGGCGTAGGCCTGGTGCGCGAAGTCACCGGTGCCGAAACACGAGGGCACGTGCGGGCCGGCGAGCCGCGGCAAGATCATCATCTCCATCTCGAACGAGACGATTGCGGCGGGGTCCTCGCCCTCCGACACCCGCGGAATCTTCATCAGCAGCGGCACGTCAATGCCGGGATGGGTGACGGTCCACAGCGTCGCCATGCCGCCGGCATGGACGCATTCACCGATGGTGTAGCCGTCGATCTCGGCGCCTGATTTGACCAGGGGTTGCGGCATCGCCGTCAGCGTCCCTGCGACAGCCGGTCGGCGAGCCAGGGCGGCAGGCCGTTTTCGCGAATCTTGTTCGCCGCGCTCGCAATGTCATAGGGCGCGCGGCAATAGGTGATCTGGCACGACACGGTGTCGAACAGCACGAAGGCTGCGGATGGATCGCCATCGCGAGGCTGGCCCACCGAGCCGAGCACGGCCAGCCATTGCCGCCCGCGCAGCAGCGGCACGGAAACGTCGGTCTTGGGCACGAGGCTCGTCATCTTCGCCGTCACCGACATCGAATAGAGCGCCGGGCGATGGATGTGGCCGCAGAAGGTGACATGGGCGGGCGTCGATATCAGGCTCTTGGCGGCATCCGCCGTCGAACGGACATAGTGCCAGCGCTGCGGGCTCGAGGCCTCCGAGTGGACGTAAAGGCGCTCCTTCTCATCCACCAGCATCGGCAGCTCGGCGAGGAACCGCCGCTGCGCGACGTCGAGCCGCCCGCGCGTCCATTCGATCGCGATCTGCGCCTCCGCATTCATGGCTTCGGTCGTGATGTTGACCGCCTCGTCATGATTGCCGCGGACGACGATGGCGCCCTCCCGGACCAGACCCATCACGGTATCCACGACCCATTCCGGATCGGCGCCATAGCCGACGAAATCGCCGAGCAGGACGAACCGCTCCGCGCCCTTCGCGCGGGCAACCTTCAGGCAGGCCTCGAACGCCTGCCGGTTGCCGTGGATATCCGAAAAGACAGCGAGAAGCACGCACCCTCCACCCCAAAGGCCTTATCGGAAGCCGATAAGGCCAAATTGAGGGACGTCAAGAAGATGCGCCAGTGCGGGTGCGTTTTCCAGCGTGCCCCTGTCGCGATGGTGAAGAGCCTATTGCTCGTCCTTCGGCGGCATCCGGGGCGGCGGAATCGGGGTGAACACCGCGCCTTGCGCGCCGGCGGGTGGTGCCAGGAATTCGCCGGTCGAGGAATCGCCGCCGCTGGTCTCCAGAATGGTCTTGGGCGTCACATATTCCCGGACCATGTCGATCAGACTGCCATCGCCGCCGCCGAAATCGGCGGCGCGGCCGCCTTGCGGATGTCCCAGTGCGATCTCGTTCTCCGCCGCATGGGTCTTGTCGGCCAGCCTGTCATTGTAGGGCACACGAAAGGCGCGCGGGATGCCGCTCGGCCGATTGTCCTCGTCGAGCTGCTCGACCCAGAGATAGATCGAGCCCGGATCGCCCTCCAGCGAATGCGGCTCGACGATGCGGGCCTTCAGCAGCTTGAAGGTCGCCGGCAGCCGTTCGGAACTGGCCCAGCCCAGCAGCCCGCGCATCTCGGTGAAGCTGACGACATAGAAGGCGCTGGTCACGACCACTGCGACCGCCTTGAACGACCAGTGCAGCCGCGCATAGACCAGCACGACAAGCAACAACGCGCCGATGACAGCGTAGGCGACCGACAGCGTGAGGATGACCGTCTGCAGGCTAGTCACGGCGCACCCTCACGGCGTTCTTGCTCACGCCCGTCCGCGGGTCGAGATCGGCGCCGTTGCGCCAACTGCTGCGGAACGTCTCCAGCAGCGATTTCGGCCGCTGGTCCACATTGACGACCTTTCCTTCCGCATCGAGCCGGAACCGCACCGCGGTCTTCTCGTCGCCGGTGTGGTCGAGCGTGAATTTGTTGTCGAAGACCACCTGCGCGGTCGGATTGAGCTTCTGCACCTTCACATTGGCCTGGACCGGTTCGCCGGTCGTCGCCACGAAATGTGAGACGTTGACGGTGTATTCGCCGGCGACGATGCCGCGCACCGTGACGATCTCCTCGCGGATCGGCGAGGCGATCTTCTTGCCGTTGACCATGATGAAGTCGTTGGCCCCGCCCCGGTCGTCGCGATCGAGCGTGAGGAAGCCGGCTTCGCGGTGGCGATACCAGGCGATGTTGCCGGCGGGATCCTGCACGAACAGGTCGAGATCGTCTGGATGGCTGTCCGGCCAGTCCAGCGTGATCATGAACTCGGCCTTGGAATCGATCTTGCCGTCCTTGGCATCGGGCGACACCGCGAGGAGCGCGAGGAAGAACAGGAAGGCGATCACCTGGAGCGCCTTGAACAGCATCACGCCCAGCGGATCGAACGGCTCCTCGCGCGGATAGAGACCGAAATCATCCATCATGACGCGGTTCCAGCGCCTTTGCGCTCCAGCACCGGCGTCACATAGGTCTCGGTCAGCACCACCGCGTCCGAGAACACGCGCTGGGTCGCGGCATCCAGCATGTAGTACTGGATGCGGACCAGGATCGAGCCGACGAGGCCCGCCAGCGTCGTGTACATCGCGACCGCCATGCCGTCGCTCATCAGCCCCATCGATGAACGCATCGCGACCTTGTCAGCGGCATCCAGCCCCGCGATCGGCGCCAGCATGATGATGAAGCCGATGATGGTGCCGAGCAGGCCGAGCTTCATCAGCGTGTCCGAGACGAAGGCACCGAAGCCGTTGGAGCCGCGCAGCCGGTCGGCCAGCGTCCGCAGCAGCAGCGTCTGGTCGACCGCCCGGTAGTCCTGCGCGGATGCTTTCGTCACGAGGCTCTCGATGTGGTCCCGCACCAGCCCGCGTGGCAGCGCGGCCGCGCTGCCGTCGAGCACCTTGCTGCCCCCGGGCGCGGCGAGCACCGCCCGGCAGCGCCGCGCCGCCGCGCCTTCACGGGCGATCGCCCGTGTCCGCAGGAAGCAGTGGCCGCAGGTAAGGACATAGAGCAGCGCGATCACGCTGGAAATGTAGGTGCGGTCCGAGGTCAGCATCAGGCGGATCAGGCCGAAGCGCCACAGCAGCACGACGGCGAAGATCGACAGCCCGGTGAAGATCATCCAGAACAGCAGCGCGCTGCGCTCGGATGGGTCGGCAGCAGACCCCGCGATCGGTCCAATCGTCATCGAACTCATGCTGCACTGCTCCTGGCTTGCAGGGATTGGCCTGCAACGATTCCACCCCGATTAGATCAAAGCCGCCGCGCGCGGTCCAAAGAGCCATGCCCAATCCGGCTTGGGAAATTTGCCCGAGCTGCAATCCGGCCCAAACCCCGCAATTGGCAAGGCGCGGCGGCGTTGTTAGGCTGACCTTACCAAACGTTGAGGGTGATCGCATGCGCCTCGTGCTTCAGCTTGTCGCCCGTCTGCTTCTCATCGTCGCGCTCTGCCTTGGCGCTGCGACCGTCTGGGCCACGTTCGACGCCTATCGCAGCGTCGACCGGGCGACCGCGGCCTCGGCGCAGCGGGTCGCACAGGCGCTTCAGGCGCTGTACTGGCACGAGTTCTTGTTGCGCAGCAGCAGAACGCGCGAGCAGCTCTTGCCGGTTCCGGAGTGGCGCACCCTTGAGACGATGAAGCTGATCTCGCCCGGCGTCTGCGTCGAGTTCCAGCCGGCCGTCGCATTCGAAAGGCCGCTCTGCGGCCAGAGCGTGGGGCTAGGCAAGACGCCGCCGCACTGGTTCACCGCGATCGTACCCATCTTCCTCGGCAGCCACGCCGAAGTGATAAGGCCCGTCAGTCCCCGCGCGGCAGCCGCCGGAACGGTCGTCGCGACGCCGGATGCCGCGGCGGCCATCTCGCTTGCCTGGGAGTATCTCCTCAACGTGGTCGATGTCGCGCTTCTGATGGCGGCGGCGATCGCGCTCTTGGCGTCGCTTGCCATCGCGCACGCGCTGGCGCCGGCGCGCACCATCGTCGCCGCGCTCCAGCGCATGGCGCGGGGCCAGTATCGCACGAAACTGCCGCGCTTCCGCTCCATGGAGCTGGCGATGATCGGCAGCGCCGTCGGTGAGCTCGGCGGCCGGCTGGAGGAAGCCACCGAACAGCGCGCGGCGCTGACAAGGCGGCTGATCGAGATCCGTGACGACGAACGCCGCGCGCTCGCCCGCGAGCTGCACGACGAGTTCGGCCAAAATCTCTCCGCCATCCTCGCCTTCGCCAACACGATCGAGACCGCAAGCGCGAAGGAGAGCAAGGACAACGCAATCGCGCAGGACGCGCGCATGATCTCGCAGGCCACCCATCATCTGATGGCCTCGCTGCGCGATGCGCTCAAACGCCTGCGCAATCCCCTGCCCGAGGAGCTCGGGCTCGAGGCCAGCCTGGTCAATTTGGTGGACAGCTGGCGCTCGCAAAGCGCAGCGCAGCCGACCATCCGGCTCGATCTCAGGGGCGACCTCACCGACATCAGCGGCCCGGCCGCCACCACCGCCTATCGCGTGGCGCAGGAATGCCTGACCAACGCACTGCGCCACAGCTCGGCGCGCGAAATCTCCTTGCGCATCGAGCGGCGCGCCGGTGACGACGACGCGTTGCTGATCCGTGTCGAGGACGACGGCGGCGGCGACGCCGCACGCGTGGCGCAGTCGACCGGCTTCGGCCTCACCGGCATCCGCGAGCGGGTCGCGGCGGCCGGCGGATCGCTGTCGATCCTGCCTGCGCGAGGAGGCCTCAGCGTCGCCGCCACCATCCCGCTCGCCGCATGAGGCCGACATGAGCGATGTTGCGGCAACAGGCATCTCCGTGCTGCTGGTCGACGATCATCCGATCGTGCGGCAAGGCTACCGTCGCGTGCTGGAGAGCCAGGGCGATCTCCATGTCGTGGCGGAAGCCGACAATGCCGCGGACGCCTACGGCGCCTTCAAGGCGCACGACCCTGATGTCGTCCTGCTGGATATCTCGATGCCCGGCGCGAGCGGGCTGGAGGCGATCCGCAACATCCGCGCGCGCAGCCCGCGGGCGCGCATCCTCGTCTTCACCATGCACAACGAAGCCGTGCTGGTGAAAGCCGCCTTCAGCGCCGGCGCCAGCGGCTTCGTCACCAAGAGCAGCGAACCCTCCGCGGTCGTCACCGCGATCCGCAGCGTTGCGCGCGGCGAGCGCGCCATGAGCGACGACATCGCACATATACTGGCCGAGGACAGCCTGTCGGCGGGCTCGGCGCTGGACCAACTGGGTGAGCGCGAGATCGAGATCCTGCGCCAATTCGCCGGCGGCGCGACGACCGAGCAGATTGCTGCGCATCTCAATCTCAGCGTCAAGACGGTGCAGAACTATCACTATTTGATCAAGACCAAGACCGGCGCGCGCACCGACGCGCAGCTCGTGCGGCTGGCCGCGAGCTGCGGGCTGACGCGGATCTAGGGCTTGGCCGCTGGACGCCTATCCGGTTCCGGCCGCTCCAACGAAGGTCTCCAGTCGCTCTCGGATTGTGCTAGGCTCGATCGCAGCCACGGCATCCGGCGCGAGACCGCCGGTGGATGTCTGTTGGGCTCCGATCTTGACGCGAGCCTTTTGGCCCGGCTCTTTCGAAGCCGCCCTCGTTCCCGTTGTATGTTTCGCACGACAACAGGAGACGCTTCCATGAAGATCAGGGACAGTCTTCTTGCCGTACTGATCGCCTTCAACGTTTTCGCGATCGGAACCACCGAGAGCGCAGCAGCCGACGCGAAAGACCAGATCACCATTCTTTATGACGCCTTCGGCACAAATGACGCGATGACAAAGGACTGGGGTTTTTCCGCCCTTGTCGAAGTCGCGGGAAAACGCATCCTGTTCGACACCGGTAACGACCCCGAGATCTTCGCGGCAAACGTGAAGGCCAGGGGCGTCAACCTCTCGGACCTCGACTTTGTTGTTCTTTCGCACCGCCACTCCGATCATATGGCGGGTTTGTCCTACGTCCTGAGCGTCAATCCGACCGTCAAGATCTACGCGCCGAAAGAAGGATTTGGCATCTACGGCTCTTCGCTGCCCTCCGGCTTCTTCCGGAAAGACGAGGCCCTGCCGCCGGAGATGCGGTACTACGGAGGCAAGCCCCCAGCGGTGATGAAGTTCGGCTCGGCATGGGCCAACGCAAACTTCGAACTGATCGATCAAACGACCGAGATTACTCCTGGGATTACACTGATTTCGCTGATCTCCGACGCGCCCGGGACACGAGAACTCAAGGAGCTGTCTCTGGCCGTCAACACCGCAGAAGGCGTAGTCCTTCTGGTCGGTTGTTCGCACCCCGGGATCGAGCGCATTGTCGAAGCGGCGACCGGTATCAATCCTAGGATTCATCTCATCGCCGGCGGATTTCATCTGGTCGTGGCGCCTGACGAGGCAATCGCGAAAGTCGTTACCGCTCTGAAGGACAGGTTCAAGGTCGACGCCGTAGCACCGGGGCATTGCACCGGTGAGCCGACTTTTGCCGCGCTCAAGAAGGCGTTCGGCGACAGCTATCTCTATGCCGGCCTCGGCACGTCGATTCCGGTTGGAACGAGTGGGAATGTCCGACGCGGAGAAGGTCCGACGCTTGACGACCTTGCGACATATCGGAAACTGGCCGGGCGTGAAGACCCGTTCGGCATCTTGCGGTCGCGCGGCCTGCGGTCGGGATCCGCGCTCTAGCGCGCGCAGTTCGCGCCTTTATCCAGCGCGTGAGGCGAGCGGAATGGAACCGACACCGTCGCGCTTTGGTTAGCAGCAGAGTGAAGGAGTTGCGCCATGAGTAAGGCCATGCACCGAACGGTCGTCGATCCTCCGCTCCTCACCGTGGGCGAGCTCATCGACGAACTCTGCCGCTTGCCGGATACGGCCGTCGTCCACTTCCGCTGCCCCGCACTCGATCAGGAGCTTACATTCTACCGCATTCGGAAGCGGTCAAAGGACGCCGTCGAAATCGCGGTGAACACATATCCGGAGAGCCCGCCGGTTGTCCCATCCTCCAACGGAAGGCAATCGACCCGCTCGCGCGAGGAGGCCCTTTTGCACAAGGCGAAAGGCTGAATCGACAGTTACACGCTTTGGCGGGACCGTGTCGGTCTAGGCCGCCTTCAACCCGCGCAGCACCAGCGCCAGGGTGGCATCGACACGGGCGGGCAGGTCGGCATCCTTCCACTCGTCGGCGTGGGCCGGGTGGTGAAAGCGGACGGTGGCATCGAAGATGGCGCGGGCGGTGGCCTTGACGTCGCCCACCTCGAACACGCCCTGCTTCACGCCGTCGGTCAGGATCGACGCGATCTGGTCGATCATGGTGTCCTTGTGGCACTTGACGGCGGCGCAAGCCTCGCGCGCCAGCGTCAGATAGGTGTCGAACATCTCGGGATCGTCGAGCACACGCGAGCGCTTGGCGGCGAACAGCGTGCGCAGCCAGCGGTCGAGTCGCGCCGGCGCCGGCCCCTGCTCCTCGGCGATCGCCAGCAACGGCGCATCGATGCGATCCAGCCAGCGTTTGGCGACGGCCTCGCGCAGCGAGGCCTTGCTCGGGAAATGGCGATAGACGCTGCCGTGGCTCACATCGAGCGCACGGGCAACGTCAACCACGGTGGCCTTGGCAAGTCCGTAGCGCCGCAGAACGTCCTCGGTGACTTCGAGGATCCGCTCCGGCGTCAAGATCACGGCTTCATTCATGCCAGCACCATGTTCCCGTTGAGGGCTCAGTTACCCGGCGATGGAGCTGCTTCCGAAGCGCCCGTGCCGGTCGTTTCGGAAAGCTCTCGCCTTAATGAGGCAGTTTTGCAGCCTGCGCCGCGATCTGGCGCGCAACCAGTAAATTGAGCCAATGCCCAATCGTTCCGGTGAAGTTGATGATTTCGGTCGTCATTGTCTTAAGTCTCCATTCGTCCGCGGTCCCCACCTCCTTATGTCCCGCGATCCGCAAGTATTTCGGACCTCGGGCTCCCCGGGTGGGTCGCCGCGGGACGCCCAATCGGAGCGTCCGAAAACGGATATACACGCCTCGCTGACAGATTTCAATATCTGTCAGTCAATGATCCGTGATTGACAGTTAATTTTTGTGGGTGGCGTCTCCTCAGCCTGGGCTAGTTCCGGGGGCGGTGGATAGCTCGCCGATCCCCCTCGCTTGGGTCCAGATCGTTTGTTTCGCCCTGCCCGCTCTGCTAAATCACGGCGTAAAAAGCATTTTGGCCGGTCGCCACCCCCTTGGGCCGCCCGCCCACCTTCCTGGAGCAGTCTGATGATCCCCCGCTATACCCGCCCGGAAATGGCCTCGATCTGGGAGCCGCAGACCCGGTTCAAGATCTGGTTCGAGATCG
This sequence comes from Bradyrhizobium sp. MOS001, assembly GCF_004634465.1. Lineage (NCBI taxonomy): Bacteria > Pseudomonadati > Pseudomonadota > Alphaproteobacteria > Hyphomicrobiales > Nitrobacteraceae > Bradyrhizobium > Bradyrhizobium sp. MOS001. The sequence goes on along the minus strand of NZ_SPVJ01000019.1, from coordinate 67,189 downwards.
AGGCGCACGCGGCGGACGCTCTCGCCGAGCTCGGAACGATCCCCAAGGAGGCCGCGAAGACGGTCTGGGCCAAGGCCAAGGACGCCACTTTCGACGTCGCCCGCATCGATGAGATCGAGCGCGAGACCAAGCACGACGTCATCGCCTTCCTGACCCACCTTGCCGAAATCGTCGGCCCCGAAGCGCGCTTCGTGCACCAGGGCATGACCTCCTCCGACGTGCTCGACACCTGCCTCAACGTCCAGCTCACCCGCGCCGCCGACCTCCTGCTCGCCGATCTCGACAAGGTGCTGGCCGCGCTGAAGAAGCGTGCCTTCGAGCACAAGATGACGCCGACTATCGGCCGCAGCCACGGCATCCACGCCGAGCCTGTGACCTTCGGCCTCAAGCTCGCTTATGCCTATGCCGAATTCTCACGCGCCAAGGAGCGCCTGATTGCGGCACGCAAGGAAGTCGCGACCTGCGCCATCTCCGGCGCCGTCGGCACCTTCGCGCAGATCGACCCGCGCGTCGAAGAGCACGTCGCCAAGGCGATGGGCCTCGTCCCCGAGCCGATCTCCACGCAGGTCATCCCGCGCGACCGCCACGCGATGTATTTCTCGACGCTTGGCGTGATCGCCTCCTCGGTCGAGCGTATCGCGGTGGAAATCCGCCACATGCAACGCACCGAGGTGCTGGAAGCCGAAGAGTTCTTCTCGGAAGGCCAGAAGGGCTCGTCCGCGATGCCGCACAAGCGCAACCCGGTGCTGTCGGAAAACCTCACCGGCCTCTCCCGCATGGTGCGCGCCTATGTGACGCCGGCGCTGGAAAACGTCGTGCTCTGGCACGAGCGCGACATCTCGCACTCCTCCGCAGAGCGCATGATGGGCCCGGATGCCACCGTGACGCTCGACTTCGCGCTGGTGCGCCTCGCCGGCCTGATCGACAAGCTGCTGGTGTACCCCGCCAACATGCAGAAGAACCTCGACCGCCTCGGCGGCCTCGTGCATTCGCAGCGCGTGCTGCTGGCGCTGACCCAGAAGGGCGCAAGCCGCGAGGACGCCTACAAGCTGGTGCAGCGCAACGCCATGCCGGTCTGGCGCGGCGAAGGCGACTTCCTCCAGCTCCTGAAGAAGGACGCTGAAGTGAAGAAGTATCTCACCGACGCCGAGATCGAGGAGCAGTTCGACCTCGGCTATCACCTCAAGCATGTCGACACGATCTTCAAGCGCGTGTTCGGCGAGAGCTGAGCGCGCGTCCGCAGAAGCTGCCGGGTGGTTAGCCGCAGGCATCACCCACCATTCCTCGTGACACGGCGGTGAGTTACGCTACGCTAACCCACCCCACGAACAAGAAACGGATCCCCTCATGCCCATCGTCAACCGCGTTGCCGCCCTCTCCGACGAAATGGCCGCCTGGCGCCATGACTTCCATGAGAACCCGGAGCTGCTCTACGAGGTCCATCGCACCGCCGGCATCGTCGCCGATCGCTTGCGCGAATTCGGCTGCGACGAGGTGGTGACGGGCATCGGCCGGACCGGTGTCGTCGGCGTGATCCGCGGCCGAAAGTCGGCCTCCGGCAAGACCATCGGGCTGCGTGCCGACATGGACGCGCTGCCGATCATGGAGACGTCGGGCGTCGCCTACGCCTCCAAGGTTCCCGGCAAGATGCACGCCTGCGGCCATGACGGCCACACCGCCATGCTGCTCGGTGCCGCCAAATATCTCGCCGAGACGCGCAATTTCGACGGCACCGCGATCATGATCTTCCAGCCTGCGGAGGAAGGCGGCGGCGGCGGCAAGGCGATGGTCGAGGACGGCTTGATGACGCGCTGGAACATCCAGGAGGTCTACGGCATGCACAACATGCCGGGCCTGCCCGAGGGCCATTTCGCGACCACGCCCGGCGCGATGCTGGCCTCGTCCGACAACATCCAGATCACCGTCCACGGCAAGGGCGGCCACGCCGGCGCCGGTCCGCACAAATCCGTCGACAGCGTGCTGATCGGCTCGCAGATCGTCAACGCGCTGCAGTCAATCGTCGCGCGCAACGTCGATCCGCTGAAGTCCGCCGTCATCTCGATCACGCAATTCCACTCCGGCACGGCCTTCAACATCATCCCTGAAGTCGCCGAGCTCGGCGGCACCGTCCGCACGCTCGATCCTGAAGTGCGCGATCTCGTCGAGCGCCGCATCGGCGAGGTCGCCGAGAGCGTTGCCCGTGCCTATGGCGGCTCGGCCGAGACCAAGTATACGCGGATGTATCCGGTGACGATGAACCATGCGCGCGAGGCCGGCCTTGCCGCCGACGTCGCCCGCGACATCGTCGGTGCCGAGCGTGTCAACGACAAGTTCATCCCGATGATGGGCGCCGAGGACTTCTCGTTCATGCTGGAAGCGCGTCCCGGCGCGATGATCCTGGTCGGCATGGGCGACGGCAACGAGTGCCACCACCCGGCCTATGTCTTCAACGACAACATCCTCGGCCACGGCGCCTCCTACTGGGCGCGCCTGGTGGAGACGCGGATGCCGGCGGGTTAGCGCCGCTTCGCGGCAGCCGCGGCCCCGGCGACATTCCCGCCAAAGGGCCACGCCACGCGGAGCCCGTCATCGAGCCGCAGAGCGTTGCCCCGTTGGCTCTTCCGTCTCCAGCGGGCGAGATGCGGCCTCGTCTGAGGCGAGCGGCAGGGTGAACTGGAAGAAGGCGCCCCGCGGCTCGTTTGCGCCGGCCCACATCCGCCCGCCATGTGCCTCGATGATCGAGCGGCAGATGGCGAGACCCATCCCCATGCCTGTGGGCTTGGTGGTGTAGAAGGCTTCGAACAGGCGATCCACGTTCTTCGGATCCAGCCCCGGACCGGAATCCCGCAAGGTGACGTGGACGCCGTCCGATGCATCCCGACCGGTGCTGATCAGCAACTCCCGTCCCCCCTCGCCGACCGCGGCCATCGCCTCGATCGCGTTGACGATCAGGTTGAGCACCACTTGCTGAACTTGAACCCGGTCGGCCTGAATCGGCGGCAAGCCCTCGGCAAATTGCATTCGCACCGAGACGCCGTTCTTGAACGCTTCGCTGCGTGTCAGCGCGATGACCTCAAGCACCGCCGGGTTGATCTCCAGTGTCTCCTTTTGCGGGGGCGCGTTCCTGATGAGCGCCCGGATCCGGCCGATGATGTCGCCGGCTCGCATACCATCACCGGTGATCCAGTCGAGGGTCTGTCGAACCCGCTCCAGGTTTGGCGGTCGCGCCTCCAGCCAATTCAGCCCGGCCTCGGCGTTCGCCACGATCGCGGCGATCGGCTGGTTGACTTCATGGGCGATCGAAGCGGTTAGCTGTCCCATCGTGGTGACGCGATTGGCGTGCGCGAGCTCCATCAGCGCTTCACGGTAGCGCCGCTCGTGTTCGCGGCCTTCGGCTTCCGCCCGCTTGAGAGCCGTCAGATCAAGGACAAAGCCGACGCCATGATCCGTACCTTCTCCGAACAGGGTCCCGCCGATCAGCACCGGAACACGGCTTCCGTCTTTCCGCACATACTCCTTCTCGAATGGCTGGGCCGTCCCGATCCGCTTCAGTTCCGCCACGGTATGCAAGTCGCGGTCGCGCCATTCCGGCGGCGTGAGGTCGGTCCGATGCAGGCGCCCTGCGGCGAGATCTTCCCGGTCGTATCCCACGATGCGCAGGAAGGCATCGTTGGCCTCGAGAATGCGCCCCTCGACTTCCCAGATGATGATGCCGATGATGTTGGCATCGAACAGGCGCCTGATCTTGATATCCCGTGCTGCAAGATCACTCTGGAGCTGGATGTTCTCCTCGGTCGCCTCCCGCCGCCGTTTCGCTTCGAGCCGCGCGAGCGCCAGCGCCGCTGCGGCCAGCGCGACGACGAGGACAACGGCGCCGGCGATCAGCCAGGTCCAACGTTGCTCGAATGCTTCTGCGCGCGCCTCCCGGCCGGCGAGCCGAAAGCGCTCGTGATCCACCATCTGGTCGATTTGCGAGCGGATCTCGTCCATGCTGCGGATCATTGCCAGCGCGGCCAGCCCGGACGTGCCGGCCGTCTTCAGCAGCTCGTCGATCTCGCGCAGCGTGGCTGTAACGGTCAGCGCCAGATGTCCGGCCCGAAGGCCCTGCATCGGATCATCCGCCACCAACATCTGCAGCGCCTGAGCCTCGCGCCGTACGCTTTCGTCAGAGACGCCGTAGGCCTTGAGATAGGCGGGGTCGAGGGTCATGAGATACCCGCGCCTTTCAGTCTCCAGTTCCGCGACGATCGCCCGCAGCCGATCAAGCGTTTCGAGGACCTGGCGGCTATGCTCGATGAAGTGATGAGCTGCTTGCCGCTCCTGCCAATATTGCAGGCCGAGGAAGCTGGTCGCGGCAAACAGGGTCACAAGCACTGCGACCGCAAGGATCAGCGGACGAGCAAACCATCGCAGAGGCAGGGCCCGAACAGGAACGGACATTGGCCGTGGGTCTTCGATGCTCGTGTGACCGCGCGTGTTCTGGTGCCGACGCCAGAGCATGATGGGACAATAGCACGGATAAGGAGGTCGGGAACCCGACATTCATCGGATACGCCAGAGGTCGGGCCGTGATGTCGCAGGACTGCGGCACCGTGCGTGTGCTATGGATGAATGCCCTTGGTTGATTCAAGGAGCATCATCATGGCACAGGGTGAAAACTCATTGAGCCATCCGGCGAGCCGCCGCAGTTTCATCAAGGGACTGTGGGCGGCTGGCGCGGGCCTGACCGCGCTGCCGCGATGGGGCTTTGCCGAGGATTCCGCTGCGGCTAACGCCAACGCCGCGATCGACTGGAAGCAATTTGCGGGACAGACGATCGCACTTTCGGGTGCGATCCATCCGTGGTCGAACGCGATCGCGCCGCTGTTGCCGGAGTTCACCATCCTCACCGGCATCAACGTCACCATCGATTTCCAGCTGGAAACCACCTACCTCGGCGCGCTGCCGATCAGGCTCGCTCGCGGCAGTAGCACGCCCGACGTCTTCATGTTCACGACCTATGGCCAGGGCATCACGAACGGATGGGTGGAGCCACTGAACGGCTATTATTCCATGAAGTCGCTGACCGACCCCGCCTGGTATGACGAGAGCGACCTGCTCAAGACGGCCCGCGCCTTCCCGCTGTGGTCGGACGGCGAACGGTACGCGGTCCCGATTACCTCAGAGGCGACGACCCTGTTCATCAACAGCGATGCGCTGGCAGCCAAGGACCAGCCGGTACCCCGGACTTTCGACGAGCTGCTTGTCACCGCCAAGGCGGTCAAGAGCAACGGGATGTCGGGGATCGCGATGCGGGCCCAGGCGAGCGGCAATTCCTCCCCGCCAGCCATGGGCTTCCTGTTCTCCTACGGTGGGGCCATGGTCGAGCACAACAGGGTCGTTTTCGCGAGCCCGGAGGGGATCGCGGCCGTCGAGATGTACGGACAGTTGCTCGGTCAGGCCGGGCCTGCCGGCGTCGGCAGCTACGAATGGTACCACGTGCTGGACGACTTCCTGCAGGGGCGGACGGCCATGGCGATCGACAGCAGCAACTTCGCGACCGACATTTCCAATCCAGCGAAAAGCCGTGTCGCCAAGCAGGCCGGGTTTGCAACCTTTCCGCATCTCGCCGGTCGCGGCCCCGTCCCCTTCATGTCGCACTGGCAGGCGTGCATCAATTCCAAATCGCGAAACAAGCGCGCGGCTTTCCTGTTCCTGCTCTGGGCGACGAGCAAGGCGACCTCGCTGCAGACTGCTGCAGCAGGGCTGGCGACGACACGCGTGTCGGCCTGGTCGAGCGAGGGCTTCAGGAAGGCGTTCGGTTCGCAGGCCGCCGAGGCGGCGCTGATCAATTTGCAGAATGCCGACGTCGACCGCGCCAAGGCGATTCTTTTCCATCCGCAATCAAGACTGATCCTGGACGCCTTCATGATCGGCGTGAATGAAGTGGTCAACGGTGCGAAATCGGCCAAGGATGCGATGACGGGCGCAGCCGAAAGGGCCAATGCGGCGATCCGCGGGTAATGGCGAGGCGTCGCCCGATCGGAAGAGGTGGCCACGGCGGACAAGTCGCCGACTCCCGCTGCGCGGCGATTACCCCTGATATTGCAGCACGTGCATTCCGGCATTCCAGTCCGACACGAACATCAGCCCGTCAGGCCGGACATAGGCGTCGCAGGTCTTGGCCGCGAGCGCGACGTTCGGCCGGGGATCGATCAGCTCCTTCGGTGTCGGCGGCACCCAATACGCGATCTCCTTCGGCGCAAACTGATCCCTGACGTCAAACACCCTGACGCCGGCATTGTTGTAGGTTGCGAAAATCGTCTCCTCGCTCTGGAAGGAGCCGGGGCGGTTCTCGTGCAGATTATGCGGACCGAAGGTGCCCTTCGCACAGAAGTCGCGATCGCGTGGCGTCGGCAGCGTCGCGATCGGCACCGGATTTTGCGGCGCGCGCACGTCAAGCACGAATGTATGAAACAGGCCCTTGGCGCATTGATCCGCATTGGCTTCATCCGCGACGATGGCGAGCTGACGCTTGGGCAGCGGCAGCGGCGTATGCGTGCCGCCGGCGAAGGGCGGCGACCAGTTGATGTGCGAGAGCAGCTTCGGATTGGCGGGATCGCCGATGTCGTGGATGGTGAAGCCGCCGTCGCGCCAGGCGGCATAGCCGCGATCGCCCGCCGTGATCATGTGATGCAGCGCAAAGCGCTTGCCCTTGCGCGTCGCCGGCTCGCCGGCTGCGCGGTTCATGCCCGGCAGCCACCATTTCGCGACGATCTCCGGCTTGGTGATGGTCTTGAGATCGACCACGCAAAGGATGTGGTCGGTGAAGCCGTCGAAATGCGCCGACACATAGGCATAGCGGCCGCCGGGCCACCACAGCCGGTTGATGCCGAAGCCCGGCATTTCGAGGAACGCGACCTCGCGCATCTCGCCCGGTTTCGAGATGTCGTGTGGATCGACAGGCCGGAGCGGAATTTCTTGGCCTTGGTGATGCTGTCGGCGAGCGAATTCTCGAAATAGCCGCGCATGCTGTCGTAGGACTGCATCGCGACGATGTTGGCGCCGTTCGCAAGCAGCAGCAGGTCTTCCGCCACCTGCAGATGGTGGGTGCGGGTGTATTGCCCGGCAGTGAAGAAATTGACCGGTTTCAGTGCGCGCGGATCGGATGCGTCCAGGATCGTCACGCCGTCGCTGAACATGTGTCCGACATAGACGTGCTGACGGTTGAACATCACCTGCACGGTGTCGGGCCGGCCGCCGACATCGCTGTACGAGATATGCTTGATGCCCTTGCCGATGCCCTCCGGCGGAATGTCGGGCTCTGACGCCCATACCGGCCGTGGCAATCCGGACAGCGCAGCGGATCCGAACACGGCCGACAATTGTTGAAGGTGACGGCGGCGAGAGAGTTCAGGCATCGGCTTCCCCCCATTTTTTGAGAGGATGATGCGCGCTCGCGGCGAGGCGCGCAAGCCTCGCGTGCCCTTACCTACGCCTGCACCACCTCGTGCCGCATCACGAACGGATCGAGCAGCGTGTGCACCTCGCCAGCGACGAGTTCGCGCTGGTCTGCCGGCAGGCCCGCGAGCGTCACAGTGGCAATCGAGCCGTGGCTGCCATGCGCGCCGACCTTCACCTTGCAGTCGATCCCGCGCTCAGTGAGCGGCGACAGCACCTTGGCGAACACGCGCTGCGCGGCATCCCAGCGCAGCTGTGGCTTGAACACCTTGCCCACGCCGGTCACCGGCATCGGATCGATCGGAATGACCTGCACCGGAACGGCCGCGCGCTCCGGCGTGCGTTCGCGCACCCAGGCTTCCAGTTCGCCCGGCTCGACCGTGGCGCCCGGCTTCAGCTGCACATAACCGACCGGCAATTCACCGGCATAGGCGTCGGGCTGGCCAACCACGGCGGCGAAGCCGACGGCGGGATGGCGAAACATGATCTCTTCGATCGGCGCCGGATCGATATTGTGGCCGCCGCGGATCACGAGATCCTTGGCGCGGCCGGTGATCCAGAGGTAGCCGTCGGCATCGAGACGTCCGAGGTCGCCGGAGTTGACCCAGACATCGTCGACGAACGCGCCCTTGTTGTGCTCGTCGTTGAGATAGCCGCCGAACACGCCGGGCCCGGCCATGATGACGACGCCGATCTCGTCGGCTGCGCAGTCGCGGATCAGGCGGCCGTCAGCATCGAGCTGCACGATGCGCACGCGCGCGTAAGGCATGGGAAGACCGACCGAGCCGAGCCGGATCGGCCGGCTGGGATAAGCGAGCGTGTGCACGCTCGAGGTCTCGGTCATGCCGTAGACCTCGACCACCGGCAGCTTCAGCTTCTCCTGGATCGCCGAGCCGACGGCGACGGGAATCGCCGAGCCGCCGCCGGCGGCATATTTCAGGCTGGAGATGTCCGCATTGCCTGGCGGCACCGCAAGCGTGGCCGCCAGCACCGTCGGCACGCTCGACAGCGCCTCCGGCTTGAAGCGCTCCACCAGCCCCCAGATGTTCTTCACCGAATTCGGATTGCGCCAGCCGCTCGGCGACAGCACGACCAATGAGCCGCCGGCGGACAGCGTCAGCAGCACCTGCGTCAGCGATCCTCCGACATGGAATAGCGGCATGCCGAACAGCATGTTGGCGCCGGGCTTCGACTTCAGCAGCAGATTGAGCGCCCAGGCCTGATAGACCTGATTGGCGTGGGTGTGCCGCACGAGCTTCGGCGTGCCGGTGGTGCCGCCGGTGTGGAAATAGGCGGCGATGTCGCTCCCCAGGATCTTGCGCCCGCTGATAAGCTGGTCGGACGGCTGCTGCTTGATCAGGTCGTTGAAGGCGAAGATGCCCTTGTCCGGATCGCCTCCGCCGAACACCTGCACGACCGCCTTGAGATGTTTCAGCTGCGGGCTGATCTGCTCGACCTTTTGCCAGATGTCGGTGCCCGGCATCGGTCCGAGCGCAACCAGAACCTTGGTGTTCGCGGCCTCAAGGATCTCCGCGATCTGGTGCGGCTCAAGCAGCGGATTGACGGGATTGGCGATGCCCGCGGCCTCGGCGCCGAACAGCGTCACGAAGGCATCGGGCACCAGCGGCAGCATGAAGCTGACGACGTCGCCCTTCTCGACGCCGAGCGCGTGAAACATGTTGGCGGCCTGCGTGACGCGCGCGACGAAATCGCGATAGGTGACCATCACAGGCGTATCGGCCGGATCGACGTTTTGCAGGAACTGGATCGCGGCCCCGTCGGGGTTGCGCGCCGCACCGAGCCTGATGGCGTCATAGGTGCTCTCGGCCGCGACGCGATCGGCGTAAGGGACCTGCTCGAAGGCCCGGACCTCTGCGTCCGTCGCGAAGTCCGGATAGTCGTTGCCGATGAACCGATCGAGCGCGTGGATGCCCGCCATGGAATTCCGTCCTCCCTCAGATGCATTTCCCCGCCCCCTGTCTTTTGACATTTTGGTCGGCGAGGCCTCGGCCGATGGCCGGTCGAGCGCTGACAGAATGATGGATGATTGAGCGTTCGTCCATGGCCGAACGGCTACGGCCGTAGCACGCGTCTTCGAGGCCATTGAACCTCCCCGCCCGATCCGGGGACCAAGAACATGCATCGGACTCCGCTGCCAGCGTCCTGCCGCAAGACTTGAGGAAATCATGACCACGCCCCCGCGGGACCGCGTCACACGGCTGATTGTTGCGCTCGCCGTGACCTCGGCGATCATGACTTCAGCGATCATGACTTCGGCGATCGTCCTGCCCCGCGCGGCGCTCGCCGAGGACGGCCAGTTCGACAAGATGCGTGCCAGGATCGCCGCCTTCGTCGCCGACAAGATGGAGAAGCTGGGCGGCTCGCGCATCGTCTACAAGGTCGATACCGACGGCTTGCGCGAGAGCGTCATCACGGATTTGCGCGACGATGTCTACAAGACCCTGCGCGAGGGCAAGATCGCCTTCTCCGGTCTTGCGATCCGCGACGCCGGCGTGGAGGTGAAGATCGCGGATGCCAAGGGCCGCGAACAGCTCGCACGCAAGCTCGCGTCGGCCGCGGAGGGATTGCCGTCGCATGCGCTCACGGTGACCGACGGCGGCGACGGACTGGTCAGGCTCGCGCCGACCGATGCCGCATCCGCGGCCCGGCTGCGCGATCTCGTCGAAGATTCCATCGCCATGATCGAGCAGCGCCTCAAGGATGCCGGCATCAACCTCACCAGCGTCCTGCCGGATGGCACGGATCGCATCCGCATTTTCATCCCGGGCATGATGGAGCCCGCCCGCGTGACCGCGGTCTTCGCCAGGAAGGTCAAGGTCAGCTTCCGCCTGATCGACGTCTCGATGCCGGCGGAGCAGGCGCAATCCGGCACGCCGCCCACGGGCACCGAAGTCCTGCCCGGCTTCAAGGACGAGCGCCATTACCTGGTCGCCAAGGACAGCGCGCTCGACGGCGACGACATCAGCTATGCCGGCCCGGGATTTGCCAGCGGCACGAAAGACCCGATCGCCTCGTTCCGCTTCAACGGCCGCGGCACGCGGCGCTTTGCCCACGTCACCGAAGAGAACATCGGAAGGCCCTTCGCCATCGTGCTCGACGGCAAGGTGATCTCCGCCCCCGTGATCCGCGAGCCCATCACCGGCGGCTCCGGCCAGATCTCCGGCAATTTCACCCTGGAGGAAGCCAATAGCGTCGCGATGCTGCTGCGCGCCGGTTCGCTGCCGGGGCACCTCGACCTCGTCGAGCAGCAGGTCGTGCAGCCCGCCGCCAAGCCGTAAGGCTGGTCGCCCTGCGCCCCGCCCCGTCGGGGCGCCACGGTCCACGACGCCGAAGCCCGCGCCCCGGGGGCCCCGAATCACGGGCGCGCGACGGCCATGCGCACAACCAACGTGCAATTGCCGAAACGCCCGATCAGGCTAAAATTTGCCTCTTGCGACATGGCGGCCGAAGGCTTCATTTCAAGCGGTCGTCATTCGATTTCGGCTATACGTGTCGAGCATACCGACCAGGACTGAAGGCCTTACGCGGGGTTAGTACATGCCGTCCGGCAGCGCAGACATTTCCTCGATCCTCGACCGCATTCTGGATGCGGCGACGGACAACCTCAGGATCGCAAAGATCCTGGTCCAGATGGGCCTCGATCCCAACAACGTCACCTACGACGCGATCTTCAACCGGTTGCTGGAGATCTTTGTCCAAAACATTACGCTGGCCAATCTGTTCGCCGCGGTCGGCGCCGGCTTCTTCGTCGCCACCCTCCTGATGCGGACGATGGTGCCGCTGCGCGTCGCCAACATGGTCGGCTGTGCGTTCTTCGCCGTTTTCGGCGCGCTCTCGGCCAACGTCTCGACCTTCCTCCTCTATCTGTTGCTGCTTCCGATCAACGCCCTGCGCCTGCGGCAGATGCTCAAGCTGGTCAAGAAGGCGCGCCATGCGGCCGAAGGCGACATGTCGATCGAGTGGCTCAAGCCGTTCATGACTGAGCGCAGATATCGCAGTGGCGATACGCTCTTCAAACTGGGCGATCCCGCCAAGGAGATGCTCCTCACGGTCACCGGCAAGTTCCTGGTCAAGGAGATCAATGTCGAGATCGGGCCCGGAGCCCTCATGGGAGAGCTCGGCTTCCTCACGCCGGACAACCGGCGCACCGGAACGATCGAATGCGTCGAGGACGGACAGGTGCTGACGATCACCTATGACCGCCTGCTCGAGATCTATTTTCAGGACCCGCAGTTCGGCTATTACTTCCTGGTGCTGACCAGCCAGCGCCTGCTGCAAAACATCGACCGCTTGCAGAAGCAGCTGGCGAGCGAGCGGTCAACGACCACGAACCGGATCGCGTGAACGGCGCCGCGGCTCAGCTCAGTAGCAGCGCCATTCCCGGATCGCCCTTCTCCATCGCGCGCCGGTAGGCCGGGCGGGCACCGACGCGGCCGAGATATTTGATCACATTCGGGCAGCGCGACAGGTCATAGGGCTGGAAGTAGCGCATCGTGGTGAGCGAGAAGCCCATCATGATGTCGGCGGTGGTGAAGGTGTCGCCCGCCAGATATTCGGCGTCGCGAGCACGTGCATCGACCAGGTCGAAGGCGCGGTCGGTACGCCCTCTGCTCGCGGCCAGCATCGGATTGTCCTCGGCGAGCTTGAGCCGGTTCAGGATCATCAGCCGGCCCATGCCGGCCTGCAGCGTGCCGTTGGCGAAGTGAAACCAGTACAGGAACTGCGCGAAATCAGGATGATCAGGGCGGAGCGCAAGGCGCCCATCGCCGTATTTGGCCATGATGTAATCCACGATGGCGCCGGACTCGGCGAGCACGAGGTCGCCGTCGGTGATCACGGGCGCACTCCCGATCGGATGCAGCGCCTTGTAGTCGGGCGGCGCCAGCATGGTGACGGAATCGCGCGCGTAGCGCTTCAGTTCGTAGGGAATTCCCAGTTCTTCGCAGAGCCAGACGATGCGCTCGGATTGCGACTTGCCGAGATGATGGACGGTGAGCATGGCGTCTCCTGCGACCGTGAGTTGGACCTGCCGTGACGCCACATCTTAACCCGTCGTTGCGAGCGCAGCGAAGCAATCCAGACTGCCTCCGCGGAAAGACTCTGGATTGCTTCGCTGCGCTCGCAATGACGACGTGGAGGGACCGTCCCCTACCCGGCCTCGTCCGCCACCATCCGCGCCACGACGCGGTCGCGGCGGATGAAGTGGTGCCAGAGCGCAGCGACCACGTGAATCGCGATCAGCGCCAGCAGCACATAGGCAAAGAGGATGTGGCGGTCCTCATAGGCGCCCGCCGCCGCACGGTCGGGAGAGGTGAATTGCGGCACGTGAAACAGGCCGAAGAAATCGGAATAATCCGGCATACGCGCGCCGGAATGCGCCCAGCCCAGCATCGCGACCAGGATGACCACGAGATAGAGCGCGCCGTGGCTGACATGGGCCGCGATCTTCTGCCAGCGCGAGGTTTCAGGCGGCATCACGGGCGTCGGGTTGACGGCGCGCCAGACCAGGCGCAGCACGGTCAGCAGCAGGATCACATAGCCGATATCGGCGTGGATCGAGCGGTAAAAGAAGCGGTCCGGACGCGCCGGGATGTGGTTCATCCACCAGCCGAAGCCGATCATGGCGAGGATGGCCAGCGCCAAAATCCAGTGCAGCCACCGGGAAACGCTGCCCCAGCCGTTACTGGTATTTCTGATCATGTCGGCTCTCCGGAGTTTTGCGGATATGTCCCCGTCCGCAGCGCAGCTGCTGATAGCGGGAACTTGCGGCAACCGTGAAATTGAATCGTTCCAAATTGGTCCCAAGCGGGCCCCGCCGCAAAACCGCCCCAAAAACCGAATGGTAACCATGGTGCCCTTAAGGTAGCGACGTGACCTATTCCCCGACGATCCTGGTGTTCGATTCTGGCCTTGGCGGACTCACGGTGCTCCGCGAGGTCGTGGCCGCGCGCCCGGACGCGCATTACGTCTATGTCGCCGACGATGCCTTCTTCCCCTATGGCCACCACAGCGAGGACGAGATCATCGCCCGCGTCGTGCCGCTGATGGGCGAACTGATTGGCACGCACGATCCTGACCTCATCGTCATCGCCTGCAACACGGCGTCCACCCTGGTCCTATCTCACTTGCGCGCCGCTTATTCCCTGCCCTTCGTCGGCACCGTGCCGGCGATCAAGCCCGCCTGCGCGCAGTCGAAGACCCGCCGCGTCTCGGTGCTCGGCACCAAGGGCACGGTGAAGCGCGAATACACCAAGGCGCTGATCCGCGATTTCGCGCTGGGTTGCGAGGTGACATTGGTCGGCTCGCCCGAACTCGCCTCGCTGGCGGAAGCCGCGCTCAGCGGCCATCCGATCAACGACGGCGACATCCTCGCCGAACTCGCCCCCTGCTTCGTCGGTGATCCCGCGGACGTGACATCGCGCACCGACACCGTGGTGCTCGCCTGCACGCATTACCCGCTGCTGCTCGACCGGATGAAGACGCTCGCGCCCTGGCCGGTCGAATGGATCGACCCCGCGCCCGCCATCGCCCGCCGCGTCTCCGACCTGCTCGGCACGCAAATCGGCGGCATCGCGCAGTCCCGCGCCGAGATGATCTTCACCTCGAACCGCGTGCATGGGCTTTCGGCCACGCTGACGCCGTTCTTCGGCGGACGCGCACTGGCCTGACCTTGCGCCTCGACGGCGCGCTGCTAGGTTTCGCCGTCGCCATCTTCGCAGGTTCATCCCCATGCCGGTCCCCGCAACGCCGCTCAATCGCCTTCGCCAATTGTGGAGCGAGGGGCGCCCCGCCTTCGGCGCGATCGCGACGATCCCGAGCGTGCAGACCGTACAGATCATGGCGCGCTCGCTCGACTGGATCATCGTCGACCTCGAGCATGGCCCGATTGGCTTGACCGAAGCGCATGCGATGATCGCCGCCACGACAGGCACGCCATGCACGCCCCTGGTGCGGATCGCGGCGAACGAGCCGTGGCTTGCGAAAGCGCCGATGGACATCGGCGCCTTCGGCATCAATTTCCCGATGATCACCAATCGCGCCGAAGCCGAGAAGGCGGTGCGCAGCGTGCGCTATCCGCCGCGCGGCGATCGTCTCTGGGGTCCGTTCCACGCGCCGTTCCGCTGGGGCCAGTCGATGCCGGACTACATGGCCAGCGCCGACGACGAGATGATCTGCATGATCACCATCGAGCATGTCGAGGCCGTCAATCGCATCGATGAGATCATGGCGACGCCGGGCATCGACGTCGCGGTGATCGGCCCCGGCGATCTCGCGACGTCCATCAACAAGCGCGGGCAGATGGACGATCCGGAATTGCTGGAGCTGGTTGCCCGCGCCGAGGCCAGCATCCTCAAAAGCGGCGTGCCGATCGGCGGCGTCGCCCGCACCGCAGACCAGGCCAACGCCCTGGTCGACCGCGGTTATCGCGCAATCGCGCTGGGTTTCGACTGGTCGCTGTTCCAGCGCGGCATCATGGCGGCGTTCGAGGGAATCAAGCGCTGAACGAGCCGATCGCGGCCTTGCCGGGAACTGCGACGCTGCTAGGGTCGGCGGTTCCAGGGAGGAAGAACCATGCTCAAAAAGACTTTGCTCGCTCTCGCCTTCACCAGCCTCGCCGTTGCGGCCTTCGCCCAGCAGACCGGCATCAAGCGGACCCCGCTGCAGAAGGTCGAATTTCCCGACGGCTACAACACCGTCACCGCCATCGCAGAGGTCCCGGCCGGCGGCGCGGCCGGACGCCATACCCATCCTGGGGTCGAAACCGGCTACGTGCTCGAAGGCGAGCTGAATCTCCTCATCGACGGCCAGCCGGAGAAAACCCTCAAAGCCGGGGATTCCTACCAGATCCCGGCAGGCGTCGTGCACGACGCCAAGGCTCATGGCGACAAGGCCATGAAAGTACTCGGGGTTTACATCGTCGACAAGACCAAGCCGCTGGCCTCGCCGGCGCCCTGATGCGGCGAACCGACCGGCGCCAGGCGGGTTGGTTCGTGCTAGAGCACGCGGCGAGCGGGCCACCCGCTCGCTGCACATATTTTAGTCCGCAGGAACCGAAAGACCCATGCGCGGGACGTCCAAGACCATTTCGCTGCCGCGCCGCCTGATTTGCGACCTCATGCGGGCGTCGATGGACGTGCCATTCGTCTCGCCCTCCCGCCCCCTCAATATCCGCCCCCTGCTGGAGGCGCGTGCCGGAGCGATGGCGCCCTCCGGCTGGGCCGCAATGTTCGTCAAGGCCTTTGCCCTGGTCGCCAGGGACGAGCCGGTCCTGCGCACCGTCTACGCCAAATGGCCTTGGCCGATGCTCTACGAGCTGCCCAATAGCGTGGCGTCGGTGGCGATCGCCCGGGTCCAAGACGGCGAGGAATGCGTGATGCCGCAGCGAATCGCGGCTCCCGAAGCCATGGCGCTGGCCGCGGTGGACGCCGAAATCCGGCGTGCCAAGACGGCCCCGGTCGACGATATCCCGATGTTCCGCAAGATCATGCGGGCCACCCGCCTGCCGCTGCCGCTGCGGCGGCTGTGCTGGGCGGTCGGGCTGAATTTCGGCCGACAGCGCGGCAATTGGTTCGGCAGTTTTGCCGTGAGCTCAGTGGCCGCCTATGGCGGTGGCGAGCTCCATCCCATCACGCCGGGCCCGTTCATCGTCAGCTATGGGGTGGTCCAGGGCGACCAGACCATCCATGTCGTGATCCGCTGGGACCACCGGGTCACGGACGCCGCCCCCATAGCCCGGGTCCTGACCCGGCTGGAACAGGTCCTGAACACTGAAATCGCTGCCGAATTGCGCGCGGCCGGCCCCAAGCCGATCCGGGCGGTCCGGACATGATTTCGGGGCTATTCGCATTGACAGAACGGCCCAAACTCACCTAAAAGCCGCCTGCTCGCGGGCCGATTTCGGCCCGCGAAGCGTTTCGCGACCCGTGGTCCTCTCCCTTAAGCTTTGGGGATCGGACCTGTCAGTGCCGGGCCCAGCCCGTCACACAGGAGGGCGCGTTTCCTCAAACCATGTACCTGAAGAGGACGCGATGACTAAGCGCAGTGAGGCGAAGTACAAACTCGATCGCCGTATGGGCCAGAACATCTGGGGCCGCCCGAAGAGCCCCGTCAATCGCCGCGAGTACGGCCCCGGCCAGCACGGCCAGCGCCGCAAGGGCAAGCTCTCCGACTTCGGCGTGCAGCTGCGCGCTAAGCAGAAGCTGAAGGGCTATTACGCCAACATTTCCGAGCGTCAGTTCCACGGCATCTATGTCGAGGCGAGCCGCCTCAAGGGTGACACCGGCGAGAACCTGATCGGTCTCCTGGAGCGTCGTCTCGACGCGGTCGTATACCGCGCCAAGTTCGTCTCCACGATCTTCGCCGCGCGCCAGTTCATCAACCACGGCCACGTCAAGGTGAACGGCCGCAAGGTCAACATCTCGAGCTACCAGCTCAAGATCGGCGACGTGATCGAGGTCAAGGAAGCCTCCAAGCAGCTCGCCCACGTGCTCGAAGCCAGCCAGCTCCCCGAGCGCGACACCCCCGACTATCTCGAAGTCGACCACGGCAAGATGACCGCCAAGTATGTGCGCATCCCCGGCCTCTCCGACGTGCCGTTCCCGGTGCAGATGGAGCCGCATCTGGTCGTCGAATTCTATTCGCGCTGATAGTTCGGCAGAACGACATTCAAAGGCCCCGGTTCACCGGGGCCTTTTTGTTTGAGCCGGCGATTCCCACAGGCCATCTGTGCTATGATTGCACATCGCGGAGTTGAGCATGACTCGTCTTCTGGAAGAGGCCTTCAGCAAAGTTTCCGGGCTGCCCGATTCAGAGCAGGACGAACTGGCGCGGACCCTGCTTGAGCTTGCCGGGGTCGATCAGCCACCAATCGAGCTGACGGCGGCGGAAGAGGCAGATCTCGCCGAGGCCGAAGCCGAAATCGCCCGCGGCGAGCTGGCCAGCGCCGACGAAGTCCGCGCGATGTGGGCTAAGCACGGGCTGTAAAGGTCCGCTATACGAAGCGGGCGCTCGCCCAAATCGACCAAATTCTGACCTACATCAGGCGCACTCGCCCCAAGGCGCGGGCCACGTGCGCGGCCGCATTGTCGCTCTCATAGCATTGCTAGAGACCTACCCCCACGCAGGGCGAACGACTACGCGTGCATACGTCCGTCGCTTGCCGGTCAACCCTTATCCCTATCTGATCGATTATCGTGTGACCGAGACAGAAATCGTTATTATGCGGTTTCGTCACGCCGCCCGGCGTCCACCCAGAGCTCGCTGACCGCGAGCGAGTGCCATTCCCCTCAGGGAGCAAGTTGATGCTCTATACCCCTCCCCCGATCGATCCCAAGGCGCCGCCGGTGCGCATCAATCTGCTCTCGGACACGCAGACCAAGCCGACGGCTGCGATGCGCGAGGCGATGGCGCGGGCGGAGGTCGGCGACGAGCAGGTCGGCGACGATCCGACCGTGAACGCACTGTGCGAGCGCGTCGCCGCGCTACTCGGCAAGGAAGCCGCGGTCTACATGCCCTCAGGCACGATGTGCAACGTCACCGCGACGCTGGTGCATTGCCGTCCCGGCGACGAGATCCTCGCCCACGAGAGCGCCCATATCATCGCCCGCGAAGGCGGCGCGCATGCCGCGATCGGCGGCTTCCAGGTCACCCAGCTCAAGGGACCCGACGGCCAGTTCACGCCGGAGACCTTTCGCAAGGCACTGCATCCGCGGACGCGCTACCAGCCGCCGCAGACCGTCGTCAGCGTCGAGCAGACCGCCAATATCGGCGGCGGCACGATCTGGAAGAAGGCAGCGCTCGACGAGATCGTCGCGATCGCCAAGCAGCACGGCCTCGTCACCCACATGGACGGTGCGCGCCTGCTCAACGCCACCGTCGCAAGCGGCATCTCCCCGCGCGACATGACGGCGGGGTGGGATTCGGCCTGGATCGATTTCTCCAAGGGCCTGGGCGCGCCGATCGGCGGCGTGCTCGCGGGCACCCGCGCCTTCATCGACGCAGTCTGGCAGTGGAAGCAGCGCCTCGGCGGTTCGATGCGGCAGGCCGGTGTCTGTGCCGCCGCCTGCATCTACGCGCTCGACCATCACGTCGATCGCCTTGCCGACGACCACGCCAATGCGCGCGCGCTCGCCCGCGGGCTATCGCAGATCGCGGGCGTCGAGGTGCAGGAGCCCGAGACCAATCTCGTGTTCTTCAAGCCCGACGGCGCCGGAATTGCCGGCGACAAGATGGTCGCCGCACTGCGCCAGCGCGGCGTGACGCTCGCGATGATGGACGGCCGTATCCGCGCCTGCACCCATCTCGACGTCAATGCGGCCCAGGTCGAGGAAACGATCGGATACGTGCGCGAGATCGTGCGCGGGGCGTAAGTCCGTAGCCCGGATGGAGCGCAGCGAAATCCGGGGTCTTCGCCTCGCGGAAAGATTTTCCCGGATTGCGCGGAGCCTGTCATCGGGCGGCGCTTCGCGCCGACCCGTTGGCTCCATCCGGGCTACGAAGGCGGCTAGCTACCGCCCCATCGCCTGATAGATCAGCGTCTTCAGCGCCAGCTGAATCCGGCCACGCTGCGACGGGGTCTGCACCATGAAGATCCCGAACAGATCGTCTTCGGGATCGATGAAGAAGAAGGTGCCGCCGACGCCGTCCCAGCGATATTCGCCAAGCGGCCACGATGTCCCTGATGGCACCGAGGTGCGCACCGCGAAACCGAGGCCGAAGCCGGAGCTTCCGCCCGGATAGTAATTCTGATCGCGCGCGATCTTCGTCGCGGGGCCGATATGATCCGACGCCATCAGCGCGATGGTCTCGGGCTTGAGATAGCGCCGACCTTCATAGCTGCCGCCGTTGAGCAGCATCTGCGAGAAGCGCGCGTAGTCACCGACCGTACCGACAAGGCCGCCGCCGCCCGACTCCCACCTCAGCGGTTTCCGGGGATCGCGGACCTGCGTCATCGGACTGATCGCGCGATCCTGCGGCATCGGCTCGGCGATGCGCGGCCACTTGGCAGGATCGGCGACATAGTATGCGGTGTCCGTCATTCCGAGCGGATCGAGCAGCCGCTCCTTCTCGAACGCGAACAGCGATTTCCCCGATATGACCTCGACGATGCGGCCGAGCACGTCCGTGGAGTGGCCATAGTCCCAGTTCGTGCCGGGCTGTTCGGCGAGCGGAAGCGTGGTGATCTTCGCGACGAGTTCGGCGTTGGTCAAAGCCTTGTTGTCGAAGAGACCGGCGTCGGCATAGAGCTTGTTCACCAAGCCCCCGCCATAATAGCCGTAGGGCAGCCCGGCAGTGTGGCGCATCAAATCCTTGATCGTCACGGGGCGACTGAGCGGCTCCAGCGCCAGCGCAGCCTTGCCGTCCTCGGCCTTCGTCTCGACACCGACCTTCATCGCGCCAAAGGCCGGAATGTACTTTGCGACGGGATCATCGAGCGAGAGCTTGCCCTGCTCGACCAGCATCATCGCCATGACTGTCGTGACCGGCTTCGACATCGAATAGAGCCGGAAGATCGTGTCCGCGCTCATCGAGATCTCGGTCGCGACATCGCGGACGCCGAAATTCTCGTAATAGACCGGCTTGCCGTGCTGCTGGAGCAGCAGGATCGCGCCCGGAAAGGTGCCGGCTGCGACCTCGCTCCTGATGTAGTCGGAAACCTTTGCCAGACCTTCTGGCGAGAAACTGTGGGCGCGCCCCTCGGAGCCCGCCTGCGCACCACCTGCACCGAACAAAAGAACGAGCGCCGCGATCAGCGCGCGGCGCCCGAACATGTCACTTCTCCATTGCTTCATAAACCAACTGCTTCAATGTCCGCTGCACGCGCTGGCGCTCGGTCGGGGTCTGCTCCAGCAGCACGAAGAACATGTCCTGCTTGGGGTCGATGACGAAATAGCAACCGGAGGCGCCGTCCCACTTCAATTCCCCGAGATCGCCGGGCGGCGGCGGCTTGGCGTTGCCGGGATCGGTGCGGACCGCAAGGCCGAGGCCGAAGCCGAACCCGTCGCCGGGGAAATAGAAATAGTCGCGACTGACCCCCGAGGTCGGGCCGACCTGGTCGGTCACCATCAGCTTGAACGTCTCGGGCTTGAGGATGGTCTTGCCGTCGAGGCTGCCGCCATTGAGCAGCATCTGCGCAAAGCGCTCATAGTCCGCCATGGTCGTAACCATGCCGCCGCTGGCGAATTGAATCTTTTTGACAACCGTCGGATCATTGATCCGGCCGACACGAAAATCGGCGTCATTCGGCACCGGCTGCGCCAGAAGCTTCTGCTTCTCGGGCGCGGTGACGAAGAAGCCGGTGTCGACCATGCCGAGCGGATCGAGCAGCTTCTCCCGCTCGATCTCGAGCAGCGGCTTGCCGGTTGCGACCTCCATGACTCGCGCCAGAATGTCGGTGGAATGGCCGTATTGCCACAGCGCGCCCGGCTGGTTGTGCAACGGCAGTTTTGCGATGCGCTCGGCGAACTCGGCGAGATCGAAATCGCCGTCATAGATCTTGGCGTCGCGATAGGCCTTGCGGACCAGGCTGTCGCCGTAGAAGCCATAGGTGACGCCAGACGTGTGCGTCATCAGATCCTTCACCGTCATCGGCCGGCTCAGCGGCGCGAGTTCGAGCGACTTGGTGCCGTCGTCGGCCTTCTTCTCGACGCCGACCTTCACATTGGCGAAGGACGGAATGTATTTCGAGACGGGATCGTCGAGCTTGATCTTGCCGTCCTCGATCAACTGCACCGCAACGACGGAGGTGATCGCCTTGCTCATCGAGAACAGGCGGAAGATGGTCTGGTCCGTGATCGGCGCCTTGCTCACCACGTCCTGCACGCCGAAGGCTTCGCGGAAGACCGGCTTGCCGTGCTGCTTGATCAGCACTGTCGCGCCGGCGATCTTGCCGGTCGCGACCTCGTTGTTGAAGAACTCGCTGACCTTGGCGAGCTTGTCCTGATTGAAATGCGCGCCGGCCGGAATCTCGTAGGTGCCTTCGGCGCGCGCGAGCGACATCGCACCCAGCGACACCAGTGCGCCGCAAATCAACGCACGCAGTCCGAAATGTGAATTCATATCCCCTCCCCGGAAGGTGGCCGAGCGGAGTGTACTGACCACGTCATCAGGCACAAGGGCTGCTGTACCGCGCCAGAACGTCCGTGTGGAGCGCGGCGCTTGTCTCCGAGAAACAACAGAATATGACGTGGGTGACCAGCGGCGTAGCCGGCAGGGCTTCAATGGTCGTGTGGACCGCAATCTTCGCGGCCTGGTCGGCCGGAAAGCGATATACCCCGGTCGAGATCGCGGAGAAGGCTAGAGAGTTCAGTCTATTGGCCTGGGAGAGCTCAAGCGCACGGCGATAACAGGAACGCAGCGAATCCGCCTCGCCGCGGCTGCCGCCCTGCCAGACGGGGCCGACTGCGTGGATCACATGTCCCGCGGGCAGACGGTAGCCCTTCGTGATCTTGGCATCGCCGGTCGGACATCCCCCGAGCGTCCGGCACTCGGCCAGAAGCTCGGGACCGGCAGCGTCGTGGATTGCGCCATCAACGCCGCCTCCGCCAAGGAGAGACGAACTTGCGGCGTTGACGATGGCGTCAACGCCGAGTGTCGTGATGTCAGCGACGATAACCTCAAGCTCGGCGCCGCCGATGCGGCGCGTCAGCTGGGTCACGTGTCAGGCCGCGACGGCGACGCCCTTCTCGGAGAGCAGCTGCTGCAGTTCGCCGGCCTGGAACATCTCGCGGACGATGTCGCATCCGCCGACGAACTCGCCCTTCACATAGAGCTGCGGAATGGTCGGCCAGTTCGAGTAGTCCTTGATGCCGTTGCGCAGTTCGGCGGATTCGAGGACGTTGAGGCCCTTATAGCCAACGCCGATATGGTCGAGGATCTGGACGACCTGGCCGGAGAAACCGCACTGCGGAAACTGCGGCGTTCCCTTCATGAACAGAACCACGTCGTTCGACTTGACTTCGTTGGCGATGAATTCCGCGATGCTCATATCCGTGTCCTTCTGGGGCGGAGCCCTCAACAATCACTCCGGGCCGGCTCAGCCGATTTAACCCGATACCTGCCTATATATGTAGCCCAAACCGTTGTGCATCCAAAGTAAAATGGCGGCGAACAGCCCCTTGGGGCCGGTCCAGGCCACGCCGGCCCCATTACATGATGCCACGAATATCATCGCCGGGGAGGACTTTCATACCGTAACGGAGCCCCTATCTAGGACGAACCCAGGTTTTGGAACCGGGCAACGCCAACAACGTTCTCTTGTCCTGTCTGGAGAAAAACGTGACGAAATCAGCCTCCGCTACGGCCACCCCGCCGCTTTCGTCACCGTCGGCCGACCCGCGCGGCCTCGCCCAGGGGCTGGAAGAGGCATTTCTCGCCGTCCGCAACGAGACCGAGCGCCGGGCCGAGCCGCTGTCGCCCGAAGACCAGCAGATTCAATCCATGCCGGATGCGAGCCCCACGAAATGGCATCGGGCCCATACCACCTGGTTCTGGGAGCAATTCCTGCTCGGCGAGCACGCCCCTAGCTACCGGCCCTTCCACCCTGATTTCGCTTTCCTGTTCAATTCCTATTACGTCAGCGCCGGCCCGCGTCATTCCCGCAATCACCGCGGCGACATCACCCGCCCCAGCGCCGATCAGGTCGGCGCTTATCGAACATATGTCGATGCGGCTGTCGTCAAATTCTTCCGCGAGGTCGGCCCGGACAAGCTTCGCGAGATCGCGCCGCTCGTCGAGGTCGGGCTCAATCACGAGCAGCAGCATCAGGAATTGATGTTCACCGACATCCTGCATGCCTTCGCGCAGAACCCGATCCCGCCGGCCTATGATCCGGACTGGCGCTTCCCGGCTTCGACACGCGCGGGGGAGGATTGGCTGACGCTGAACGAAGGTATCCACACCGTCGGTCATGTCGACGACAGTTTTCATTTCGACAATGAGAAGCCGGCGCATCGCGCCCTCGTCGGTCCAGTCAGGGTCGCACGCAACCTCGTCACCAACGCCGAGTGGCTCGCCTTCATGCGCGACGGCGGCTACCGGACCGCAACGCTGTGGCTGATGGACGGCTTTGCCACCGTCAACAACGAAGGCTGGGACGCCCCCGGCCATTGGCGCGAGATCGACGGCCAGTGGCACATGATGACGCTCGCCGGCCTCAAGCCGGTCGATCCGGACGCGCCGGTCTGCCACGTCAGCTATTACGAGGCCGATGCGTTTGCGCGCTGGGCCGGAAAGCATCTGCCGACCGAGATGGAATGGGAGGTTGCTGCGCGTGCCGGCCAGCTCAACGACGCCTTCGGCATTGTCTGGCAGTGGACGCGGTCTTCATATTCGCCCTACCCCGGCTACCGCGCCATCGAAGGCGCGCTCGGGGAGTACAACGGCAAGTTCATGATCAACCAACTGGTGCTGCGCGGCTCCTCGCTTGCAACTCCCGAGGGCCACAGCCGTATTACCTATCGCAATTTCTTCTATCCGCACCATCGCTGGCAGTTCACCGGACTGCGGCTCGCCGATTACGTCTAGTTTTCATCCGACGATAAATGCGCGCCGGACAGCGCGTTCAGGAGAGTATCATGAATGTGCACGCCAGCGCTTTGGCCGAAGCCCATCTCCCCGACGAGCAGACCACCGCCTTCGCCCGCGAGGCCATCGAGGACCTCTCGCAGCAGCCGAAAAAGCTGTCGCCGAAATATTTCTACGACGCGACCGGCTCGGAGCTGTTCGAGGCAATCACGCGCCTGCCGGAATATTACCCGACGCGCACCGAGCTTGCGATCCTGAAGGAGCGCGGCAGCGAGATCGCGAAGATCATTCCGCAGCATGCGGCGCTGGTCGAGTTCGGCGCCGGAGCAACCACAAAAGTCCGCCTGCTGCTCGATCACTGCAAGTTCGCGGCCTATGTACCCGTCGACATCTCCGGCGACTTCCTGAAGGCGCAGGCCAACGGCCTGAAGCGAGACTTCCCGACGCTCGGCATCTATCCGGTGGCGGCCGACTTCACCACGCCGTTCGAGTTGCCCAAGGCCGTCGCATCGATGCCCAAGGTCGGCTTCTTCCCCGGCTCGACCATCGGAAATTTCGAGCCGCATGAGGCGCAGGCCTTCCTGAAGAGCGCCCGCAAGATCCTGGGCAAGGGCGCGCAGATGATCATCGGCGCCGACCTCGAGAAGGAAGAGCGCGTCCTCCACGACGCCTACAACGATGCCGCCGGCGTCACCGCCCGCTTCAACCTCAATGTGCTCGTGCGCATCAACCGCGAGCTCGGCGGCAATTTCGACCTGTCCGCCTTCACCCATCGCGCGATCTACAACCGCGAGCGGCACCGGATCGAGATGCATCTGATCAGCAAGAAGAGCCAGACCGTGCGCCTGCTCGGCACCAGCTTCTCGTTCCGCCCCGGCGAGAGCATCCACACCGAGAACAGCTACAAATACAGCCTCGAGCGTTTTGCTGCGCTGGCGCTGGGCGCGGGCTGGCAGGTGCGCGAAAGCTGGACGGACGCGGCGAAGATGTTTTCCGTGCACGCGCTGGAGGCGGCGGAGTAAACGCGCTCCGGCGCTTCCCGCTCGACTGGCCGTCCGGAGAGCTATGTATTTCAGAGCGTTTTCCCGCGGCACATCCTTCGAGACGCCCGCCTTCGGCGGGCTCCTCAGGATGAGGACGGAGCACGCGGCAGCAGTTTCAGCGGGCGCCTATGCCGATTAGCCTCATCCTGAGGAGACCGCGCAGCGGTCGTCTCGAAGGACGAGGCGTACGCTCAAACAACTCTACGAGGACATGTGCGGCCGGAGCTCAATGCGCCTCTGCCTCCTCCGGCTTCGACCCCAGCGACACCGACTCCCATACCGCGACCACGATCATGATCACGGTCGACGCGACCGACAGCCAGAGCGGCGAGAGATCGGCGGCGAACCACCACAGCACCAGTAGCAGGATGATGCCGATGCCGTGGGAGAGCTGGAGGAAGCCGCGGATCGCGTGCTTGAACAGGATGGTGCCGACCAGGAACACCAGGGGACCACCGACCGTGCTCACGATGGTCCTGATATCGGAATGGCCGGTCGGATGCTTCAACACCAGTTCGTCCGACACCGCGGTCAGGATGATGCCGGCGATGATCGGCATGTGCAGATAGGTATAGGCCATCCGTGCCAGCCGGCCGGATTCGGTGGATTTCGAGAGCCGCTCGGAGCCGGCCTCCGCGCCCTTGTGGAAATAGACCCACCACATCGCGATGGCCCCGGCCAGGGCCGAGACGAAGGCCAAAATATTATCCGCGGTCCAGTCCAGTTCGGCAAAGGCGGCGCCGTTGACGACGACGGCTTCTCCGAGTGCGATGATGATGAAGCCGGCGCAGCGCTCGGCCATGTGCCCGCCTTCGACGGCCCAGGCTTCGACCGACGAGAAGCCGAGCTTCGGGACCCAGAAGCGCACCGCCGGCGAGACGTATTCGATCGCGAGCGCCGCGATCCAGAACCACAGCCGCGCCTCGTCATGGGCGAGACCGCCGAGGATCCAGAAGATCGCGGAGCCAGAGAGCCAGACCAGAATGCGGATCGCGTTGTGCCGGACGGCCGTTCGATGGCGCGGGGTCGCGAACAGCCAGAAGGCGGTGCGTCCGACCTGCATGGTCGCGTAGGCGATCGCGAACCACAGGCCCCGCCCCTCGAAGGCGGTCGGGATCGTCGTCGACAGCACGAGGCCGCCCAGCATCATCAGGAAGATCAGGATGCGGACCGGGGTCAGCTCGGGATTGAGCCAGTTGGTGACCCAGGCGGTGTAGACCCACACCCACCACACCGCGAGGAACAGCACCGTGACGTGGACCGCGCCGAGCGGGGTGAAATGGTGCAGCAGCGTGTGCGAGACCTGCGTGACGGCGAAGACGAAGACGAGGTCAAAGAACAGCTCGGCATTGGTGACGCGGCTGTGCTGGTTCGGAGCGATGACGCGAAACATCGCGCCGCGAGGATTGTCCGCAGCCATCGTCATCCCCCCGTCACGCGATCAGATCAGGCCCCGGGTACCCCGGTTTGCAGCGCCAGAGCGTGCAGCACGCCGCCCATCTGGCCTTGCAGGGACTGATAGACGATCTGGTGCTGCTGGACGCGGGACTTGCCGCGGAAGGATTCCGAGATCACGGTCGCGGCATAGTGGTCGCCATCGCCGGCGAGGTCACGGATCGTCACCTCGGCATCGGGGATCGCTGCCTTGATCATCGCCTCGATATCGTGGGCGTCCATGGGCATTCGGGTCTTGCTCCTGTCTCGGCTTCGAATCGCTTGCCGGGGTCCCCGGACCGGCAGGGCCAAACTTAGCGTGAACGGCCTTCTACGTCACGCATTCCGGCACTATATCCCTGATCCCATCCGGATAAAGGCACGACAAAGTGCCGCGCGCGCAAGATTGATCGAAAAGGCGTGAAATCATGAAGCTTCCAGGGCCCGACCACCCCATCACCATTACCCAGAATCCCCGACGCGTCCGCGTCACGGCCGGCGACATCGTGATCGCCGAGACCAGCAAGGCGCTGATGTTGAAAGAGGCGAAATATCCGGCGGTGCAATATGTGCCGCGGGAGGACGCCAACATGGCGGTGCTGGAGCGCACCGACCGCGTCACCCATTGCCCCTACAAAGGGGACGCGAGCTATTACAGCGTCAAGGCCGACGGCAAGACGCTCGACAACGCGATCTGGACCTACGAGACGCCCTTCCCCGCGATGACGGAGATTTCCGGCCATCTCGCCTTCTATCCGGACAAGGTGAAGATCGAGGAAGTGGGGTAGGCTCATCGCGCCGGAGGCGATCGCAGGTCGCTTCCTCTCAGTCGACACAAGGCTCAGGATGCCGCGCAAAGCCGCAAGACTGATTGGGCTCTCGTTGCTGGGCGTGGCCGGTATCCTCATCGTGGTGGCCGCCGCCGGACTGGGTTTTCGCGCCTATCGCCAGCATCTTGCTGCCGAAACCCTCGCGATCCGCTCACCAAAGGGCGTGCAGGAGGGAGGGTACGTCGACATCGGCGGAATCAAGCAATGGATTCAAATCCGCGGCGAGGATCGGGATAACCCGGTCCTCCTGTTCGTCCACGGCGGGCCCGGAGGCTCCAGCTGGCCAATGTCGTCGGGTTGGCGCCCCTGGGAAAAGCACTTCACCATCGTGCAATGGGACCAGCGCGGCACCGGCCGCACGTATGGCGCCGCCGGAGACACGCTGGCGCCAACCATGACACTGGAGCGCATGACGCAGGATGGCGTCGAGCTGGCCGAGCATCTGCGCACGCATCTGCACAAGGACAGGATCGTCCTGGTCGGGCATTCGTGGGGCTCGTTCCTGGGAATTCACATGGTGAAGCAACGCCCGGATCTGTTCTCGGCCTATGTCGGCACGGGCCAGGTGGTTGGCAGGACGACCTTCGAGAAGGCATTCGAGCTCACGATCGCGCGCCTGCAACGGCTTGCGGCATCCGCCAACAATCCCGAAGCCCTGGCGGAATTGGCGCCGATCGCTTCACAGCCGGCCCTCACCCCGGAAAATCGCCTGATTGCGGACAAATGGAGCAACGCGCTGGGTCTGCCGCCCGCCGGTGGCTTCCAGTTCGCCGGCCCCATCCCGCCGCTCTTCATGCCGGATGTCTCGCTGCTCGACTTGTACAACTGGCGCAAGGGCGTCGCCTTCTCGGCCAAATATCTGACCGGACGGAACGGGCCGATGTTTCAGAGCGACATGGCCTCGATGGGATTCAGATCTTCGATCCCCATGTTCTTCATCGAGGGCGACGCGGACGGCGTGACGCCGGGCGGACCGGCCGAGCAATATTTCAAGGAGATCACGGCCCCGCATAAGGAATTTGTGTGGGTTCGCGGCGGCGATCATTTCATTCCGTTCGATCGTCCTGATGAGTTCCTGGCCGAGCTGATGGCCCGCGTCATGCCATTCGCAGGCAATTGAGGGCCGGCCCCCGCGATTCGACCGTCAGCCCGGCTATGCCCTGAAGATCGTGAGCCCCAGTACCAGCAGCACCAGGAAGATCACGACGAATATATAGAACAGGAAGCGGGCGACATCGGCCGAGGCGGCCGAGAGGCCGGTGAAGCCGAGCACGCCGGCCACGATCGAGATCAAGAGAAAGATCAGCGCCCATTTCAGGATCGTCATAACCAACTCCGACTAAAATGCCGCATGTTTTGCGGCCCTCAACCTATTCGCGAACGCTAACTTCGCTGCGCGGAACTGGTTCCTGAGGGCACTCCGCGGGCAAGGCGCGGCACAAACTGCGCTTGCTGAATCCGGTTCCCGGCGGCACAGTCCGGCCAGGGCTGGAGCGCAATCGGGGCGACCATGATGACGATGTCACATTCCGCGACGATCGGCGCGGAGGCGCACGCCGCGCCGAAAGCCAAGACGCGCAATCTGTCGCTCGATCGGACCCGCACCTTTCTCACGCTGGTGGTGCTGCTGCACCACGCGGTCATTCCCTACACCTATTTCGGTCACACCGACCCGGCGTCCTGGATCGGCTTCGACGTCGTCGTGCTCTGCACCGACAGCTTCTTCATGGCGATGTTCTTCTTCCTGTCGGGACTGTTCACGTGGTCCGGCATCGCGCGCAAGGCACCACAGGTTTTCCTGCGCGACCGCCTGTTGCGGCTCGGGCTGCCGTTCGTGATCGCGGCCTTCACGGTCATCCCGCTCGCCTATTACGCGATCGCGCTGCGGCACGATCCCGAGCTGACCTTCGCTTCGTTCTGGTGGAAGACGATCACCGTCGGGCCGTGGCCGAGCGGGCCGATCTGGTTCGTGTGGGTGCTGCTGGCGTTCGACCTGACTGCGAGCCTGCTCTACCGGGTCTCAACCCACCTGGTCGATCCGGTCAACCGCGTTTCGGTGCGCGGATTTGAGCAGCCGGCCGTGTTCTGGCTGCTGCTCGCCGTCGTCACTGCCGTCGTCTACGTGCCCGCGCTGGTCCATTTCGGGGCCAACAAATGGTTCGAGTTCGGACCGTTTTCGGTGCAGGCGAGCCGCGTCCTGCTCTACTTCGCCTATTTCTTCATTGGCGTCAGCGTCGGTGCCGCCAACTTCGATCGCGGTATCCTCAGCGCCGAGGGCCAGTTGCCGAAGAACCGATGGATGTGGGTGATCGCCACGCTGGTCCCCTACTGCCTGATGTGGTGCATGATCTACATCAAGCGCGCAATCCTCGGGAATCCCAACGTGCTGCCGGACTGGTATCAGGCGATCTACGGGACGTTCGTCGTGCTGTTCTCGGCCGCGATCCTGCTCGCGATCCTCGCCTTCTTCCTGCACCAGAAGTCGCCGGGGCCGAACCTGCTCGACCGCATGCAGGCGGACGCCTACGGCATGTTCCTGGTGCACTACCCGATCGCGCTGTGGATCCAGTATGTGCTGTTCGACTATTCGTGGCCTGCGATCTTCAAGGCCGCGATCGGCTTCGTGCTCACGGTGTTGCTGAGCTGGGGACTGACGGCAATGTTGCGGAAGATTCCGGGCGCGTCGCACGTTTTGTGAGGCCGAGGTCTCTCCATCCGCCATTGCGAGCGTAGCGAAGCAATCCAGAGTCTCTCCGCGGAGACGATCTGGATTGCTTCGTCGCTTTGCTCCTCGCAATGACGGAGTGTGTGGCGGCGCCTTACGCCGCCTTCCCGCTCATATATTCCGGCAGCCAGCGCTCGAACGATTTCCGCAGGCTATCGATCGTGACCGGCGCCTCGCCCGCGATCGCGATTGCATCGCCGCCGGTGGTGCCGATGCGCACGCAGGGCACCTCGCAGCCGCGCATCTTGGCCAGCACGCGGCCGGCTTCCGCTTCCGGCACGGTGACGAGATAGCGCGCCTGGTCCTCGCCGAACCAATAGGCCTGCGAGACGAGCGACGTCGGCGCCGCCAGCAATTTTGCGCCGATGCCGCTGGCCATTGCCATCTCGGCGAGCGCGATCAGCAGGCCACCGTCGGAGAGATCGTGCACCGCGGTCGCAGTGCCCGCATGGATCATGCCGCGCACGCAGTCGCCGTTGCGCTTCTCGGCCGCGAGGTCGACCGGCGGCGGCGCGCCCTCCTCGCGACCGCAGATGTCGCGCAGGTAGACCGACTGGCCGAGCCAGCCGTGGGTCTCGCCGACCAGGAGGATCGCCTCGCCCTCGGCCTTGAAGGCCAGCGAAGCGGACTTGGTGAAATCGTCGAGCAGACCGACACCGCCGATCGAGGGTGTCGGCAGGATCGCGCGGCCGTTGGTCTCGTTGTAGAGCGAGACGTTGCCGGACACGACCGGGAAGTCGAGCGTGCGGCAGGCCTCCGAGATGCCCTTCAGGCAGCCGACAAACTGGCCCATGATCTCGGGCCGTTCAGGATTGCCGAAATTGAGATTGTCGGTGATCGCGAGCGGCTTGCCGCCGACCGCGGTGATGTTGCGCCAGGCTTCCGCCACCGCCTGCTTGCCGCCCTCGAACGGGTCAGCTTCGCAATAGCGCGGCGTGACGTCGACGGTCAGCGCCAGACCCTTCGGCCCGTCCTGCACGCGCACCACGGCGGCATCGCCGCCGGGACGCTGCAAGGTGTTGCCGAGGATGACGTGGTCGTATTGCTCCCAGACCCAGCGCTTGCTGCACATGTCGGGCGTGCCGATCAGCTTCTCCAGCGCGGCACCGACGCCCATCGGCGCCGGCACCTCGCGCGCGTGCACCACAGGCAGCGCGGCGGAGGGAACGTGCGGACGGTCGTAGAGCGGCGCCTCGTCACCGAGCTCCTTGATCGGCAGGTCGGCCATGACGTCGCCGCCATGCTTGACGACGAAACGCTTGCTCGGGGTGGTGTAGCCGACGACGGCGAAGTCGAGACCCCACTTCTTGAAGATGGCCTCGGCTTCCTTCTCCTTCTCGGGCTTGAGCACCATGAGCATGCGCTCCTGGCTCTCCGAGAGCATCATCTCGTAGGCGCTCATGCCGGTCTCGCGGGTCGGCACCGCGTCGAGATCGAGGTCGACGCCGAGGTCGCCCTTGGCGCCCATCTCGACCGCCGAGCAGGTCAGGCCGGCCGCGCCCATGTCCTGGATCGCGATGACGCAGCCCTTCTCCATGATCTCGAGGCAGGCCTCGAGCAGCAGTTTTTCGGCGAAGGGATCGCCGACCTGCACGGTGGGGCGCTTCTCCTCGGACTTGTCGTCGAACTCGGCCGAGGCCATCGAGGCGCCGTGGATGCCATCGCGCCCCGTCTTGGAGCCCAGATAGACGATCGGCATGTTCACGCCGGAAGCGGCCGCATAGAAAATCTTGTCGGCGTCGGCGAGGCCCACGGCCATCGCGTTGACGAGGATGTTGCCGTCATAGCGGGTGTGGAAGCGCACCTGGCCGCCCACCGTCGGCACGCCGAAGGAATTGCCATAGCCGCCGACGCCGGCGACGACGCCGGAGACGAGATGCCGTGTCCTGGCATGCTCGGGCGCGCCGAAGCTCAGCGCATTGAGGCAGGCGATAGGACGCGCGCCCATGGTGAAGACGTCGCGCAGAATGCCGCCGACGCCGGTGGTCGCGCCCTGATAGGGCTCGATGTAGCTCGGGTGGTTGTGGCTCTCCATCTTGAAGACCACGGCCTGGCCGTCGCCGATGTCGATCACGCCGGCATTCTCGCCGGGGCCCTGGATCACCCAGGGCGCCTTGGTCGGCAGGCCGCGCAGATGGATGCGCGAGGATTTGTACGAGCAGTGCTCGTTCCACATCGCCGAGAAGATGCCGAGCTCGGTGAAGGTCGGCTCCCGCCCGATCAGCTTCAGGATGCGCTCGTACTCGTCGGGCTTGAGCCCGTGGGCGGCAACCAGTTCGGGGGTGATCTTGGGTTCGTTCTTCATGGATTCGGGGCTTTCGGCGGCGTTTTGCCGTTCTTAGGAAGATCGGGGGCCTACGAAAAGCCCTTTATGGCCCATTTTCCCGCTGTCCCACGTTTTGCGGGCAGGCGGTCGGCGGGAACGGGAATTGCAAGGCGCTGACGGATCGGATTTAAGGACTAAAGACCCGTAATTGAAGGCCCATTTCCTTGCACGAATTGACCAAAGTCCCCTCCACCCGCCGCCCGGACCTGCACGTCGCCACCGATGGCGAGTTCACGGGCTGGCGGACCTGGATTCGCGACAGTTTTGAGAGCCATATCGGCCCGTTCTGGCACAAGATCGAGGACGACGGCAGCGTCCGCTCGGCCTTCCGGGTCGAGAAAAAGCACCTCAACGGCTCCGGAAACGTCCATGGCGGCTGCTTCATGGCCTTCGCCGACTATTGCCTGTTCGCGATCGCCACCCACGAGCTGGATGGCCCGGCCGTGACGACGAATTTCGCCTGTGATTTCCTCGACGCGGCCCGCGAGGGCGAGCTGGTCGAATGCGTCGGCGAAGTGTCCCGCGCCGGCGGCTCGCTGATCTTCCTGCGGGGCAAGCTGACCTCGGCCGGGCGGCCGCTGTTTACCTTCTCCGGCACGATCAAGCGGGTGAAGCGGAAGCCTGCACTCCAGGCAAACGCATAGCTCGACGCCTTCCCTTTTCGCGCCCCCTCGCCCAGACTTGCGACAAGCGCGTTGGCGCGGGGGAGCAGGAACAAGGTGCCGAAGAGCACATCGTCGGGCCGCACGGCGGCCGCCGCATCATCGTCGCCATCCATCATCGCCGTCGGCGCCCGTAACTGGCGCGACTATGCGCTGCTGTTCGCGCTCGCCTGCTGCTGGAGCTCGACCTATCCGCTGGCGAAGCTCGCGCTTCCCACGATCCCGCCCATCACCTTCATCTCGGCGCGCTCGTTGATCGCGTTCGCCTTCCTGTTCGCGATCCTGTGGATGCGCGGCGTCAAGCTGCCGACCGACGTGAAGGCCTGGAAGCTGTTTGCGACACAGCAACTGATCAACTCGACCTTTCCGTTCCTGATCATCACCTGGTCGCAGCAATATGTCCCGGCGTCGAACACGGTGGTGCTGGCCTCGACGACGCCGATCTTCGCCTTCCTGATCACGTCGCCGATCACGCGGCACGAGCCGGCCACGCTGCTGAAGCTCGCGGGCGCAATTCTCGGCCTCGCCGGCACGATCGCCATCGTCGGGCTGGACGCGCTACGCGGCTTCGGCAGCGAGATCGTGGCGGAGATCGCGATCCTGCTCGCCACCATCTCCTTTGCCTGCGCGACGATCTTTGGCCTGCGGCTCTCCGAATACGACCCGATGGTGGTGGCGACTGGCTCGCTGCTGTTCGGCGGCCTCGTGCTGCTGCCGCCCGCGCTGATCATCGACCAGCCCTGGACGCTGCATCCGACGCCGACGGCGATCGTGGCCACCATCGTCATGGGCATCGTCTCCAGCGCGCTGGGATTGATGCTGTTCTACGTCTGCCTCGGCCGGCTCGGCACGCTGACCACGAACGCGCAAGGCTATCTGCGCATTCCGATCGGCGTCGGATTGTCCGTGCTGCTGCTCGGCGAGAGCGTGCCGTCGAACCTCGCGCTGGGACTGCTGCTGGTCATGGCCGGCGTCGCCGCGATGACGGTGCCGGCGGAACGGCTGAAGCTGCGCAAGGCATGATCCGGAAAAGTGCGCAGCAGTTTTCCGATAAGATCATGCTCAAACAATAAGACCGCTTAGGTCGAAATCTGCTTCTCGGCGATCGAGAGCCAATCGGCCTGGGCGTCGCGCAGATATTTGGGCGCGCGCCGCATCTGGATCAGGAGCTCGTTGAAGACCACGCGCGCCTCGGCGCTGCGGCCGACCATCTGGAGCAGCATGCCGTAGCGCACTCGTGCCTCGGCGCCGGGGAAATACCCGGCGACGGCGTGATATTCCTCCAGCGCCTCGTCGAGCCGCCCCACCTCGGCGAGCGCGCGGGCGTAGAGCAGATGCGCATCGGCGGAATCGAAGTCCGGCCATTGCTTCTGAAGATCGTCCAGCGTCGCCAGCGCATCGGCCGGACGCTTGGCGGAAAACTCGGCCTGCGCCTTGCCGAAGGCATAAGCGGGGTCGTGGCCCATCGGCAGGCTCAGGATGTGACCGTAATGCTGCTCGGCCTCGCTGAAGCGGCCGACCTTCGCGCATTCCTCGGCCAGCGCCGCACGGTTGGCGATGGTGTCGGTGGCCGCCAGCCGGTCGCACAGCTCGCGATAACGCTTCTCCGGATCGAGCCGATTGGCAACGCGCTGACGCGCCTGTCGCGCACCGGGGCTGGAAAACCATTCAGGGACGAGTTCGACCGCGATGTAGGCGAGCGCGCCGATCAGCGGCACCATCAGGATGATGAAGGCCCAGGGCTGCAACCGCCCGGTTCGCGACGCGTGATAAATCAGTGTGATATCGAGCAGCAGAACGACCAAAGCGACGGGCATGTGACATCCGGGAGCACAACGACAGCGCACGCTTCCTGATATCGCAACTCGCGCGGCGAAACAACTTTGAGTTGCTTTCACCCGCGCGGAAATCAGCGACCCCGGACACGCGCGCCTTGATGGCGACGAGGAGTCAGTCGTCTCAAACGCGATTGAGGTTCATGAGACAGCAAGCCCAAAACCGCTATGACTTGCTATGATTTGGGCGGCTGCTACTTGGCGTCGTCCGCCAGCATCTTCCGGTACTTCTCGACGTCGCGCGTCACGAGCTTCTGGAGCACCTCGGGCGTATGCTCGTCGGGATCGGGCGCAACGGTCGACAAATCCGCAAAACGCTTCTTCACCGCGTCGGTTTCCACCGCGGTGCGCGCGGCTGCATTCAGCTTGGCGATGACGGCCTGCGGCGTGCCCTTGGGTGCGAACAGGCCATTCCAGCCCTGCGCCTCGAAGTCCGGCAGGCCTGCCTCGGCAGACGTCGGCAGATCGGGCAGCGTGGCCAGCCGCACGGTCGAGCCGACCACGAGCCCCCGCACCAGCTTCTCGTTGATCGACTGCGAGACGGAGGCTGCGGCGTCGCAGACGCCGTCGATCTGGCTGCCGACCGCGTCGGTGAGCGCAGGCGCCGCGCCGCGATAGCCGACCAGCGTCGCATCAATGCCGGCGGCCGTCACGAAGCTCTTGCAAATGAGGTAATTCGACGAGCCGACACCGGCGTGGCCGAGATTGATCTTGCCGGGGTTCGCCTTGGCGTAGGCGACGAACTCTTTCAGGTCCTTCGCCGGGAAATCCTTGCGCAGCGCGA
The DNA here is from genome assembly GCF_004634465.1 of Bradyrhizobium sp. MOS001. Taxonomy (NCBI): domain Bacteria; kingdom Pseudomonadati; phylum Pseudomonadota; class Alphaproteobacteria; order Hyphomicrobiales; family Nitrobacteraceae; genus Bradyrhizobium; species Bradyrhizobium sp. MOS001. Next base: position 31,565 of record NZ_SPVJ01000019.1, on the reverse strand, counting down.
TGATGCCGAACGTCTTCGCGACCATGGCGATCGGCACGAAGGATTCAGGTGTGAACGGCAGTTTTGGATAGATCGTGTAGGTTGCGGCGTTGGTGCCGGCATTGCCGATCGCGATGGTGTAGCCGTCAGGCTCGGCGCGGGAGGCGCGCGCCAGCGCGGTCGAGCCGCCGGCGCCGGCGACGTTCTCGATCACGATGGTCTGGCCGAGCGCGATGCCCATCTGCTCGGCGACCGTGCGCGCGATCACGTCCGACGTGCCGCCGGCCGCGAACGGCACGATCATCGTGAGCGGGCGCTTGGGGAAATCCTGCGCGAAGGCTGCGGTCGCGAGCGAAAATGTCGCGAGCGACAGCGCCGCGATCGCGGCGAGAGCCCGCTTCCCCACGAACGAGATCACGCGGCCTTTTCCAGATGGGCAGTGAGGCCGGCGAACAGGCCGCGGCCATCGGTGCAGCCCATGATGTCTTCGACGTGGTTCTCCGGGTGCGGCATCATGCCGAGCACGTTGCCCCTGTCGTTGACGATTCCGGCGATGGATTGCGCCGCGCCGTTAATGTTATGGGCCTCGTCAACCACGCCGTCGGCCGAGCAGTAGCGATAGAGCACCCGCCCCTCGCCTTCGAGCCGCTTGATGGTCTCTTCATCCGCCTCGTAATTGCCCTCGCCATGGGCGACCGGCACGCGGATCACCTGGCCCGCATTATAGCCGCGGGTGAACGGCGTGTCGGAGCGCTCGACGCGCAGATGCACGTCGTGACAGATGAATTTCAGCCGTGCGTTGCGCATCAGGACGCCGGGCAGCAGGCCGGACTCGCAGAGGATCTGAAAACCATTGCAGACGCCGAGCACGAGACCGCCCTTGGCCGCATAGTCGCGCACCGCGTCCATCACCGGCGACCGCGCCGCGATCGCGCCGCAGCGCAGATAGTCGCCGTAGGAGAAGCCGCCGGGCACCACGACGAGGTCGGTGCCCGCGGGCAGCGACGTCTCGGCGTGCCAGACCATCGCGGGCTCGCTGCCGGAGATCAGCCTCAAGGCGCGCGCCATGTCGCGCTCGCGGTTGATTCCGGGAAAGACGAGGATGGCGGCTTTCATGGTTCGGGTTCCGACGGTGATGGGAATCGGGCTGGCCAAAGGGCCAATTCGTCAGGAGACATAGCCATTTGACGGGGATTTTACCAGTGCTAGCCTTGCCGGGCGGCCTTGTACACAGGCCATAGCCACGGCAATTTTGCCTGACGATTTTGCCCGGGATTGAAGCCATGAACGTCCCGTCGCTGCCCGCCTCCCTCTCCGAACCGGTGTCCACTCAGGGCGTCATCGCTGCCGGCGCCTATGTCGACGGCCGGCGTGTCGCCAATATCGCCATCAGCGAGGCTTCGAGCTGGCGGGCCAAGCCCGGCCACGTGGTGTGGATCGGGCTGCACGAGCCTGACATGGCGCTGCTCGGCGCCGTGCAGAAGCAGTTCGACCTGCACGACCTTGCCATCGAGGACGCCAACAACGCCCATCAACGGCCGAAGATCGAGCAATATGGCGAGGCCCTGTTCATCGTGGCGCGGACGGCGCAATTGTTCGAGGGCCGGATCGCCTTCGGCGAGACGCACATATTCGTCGGCGAAGGCTATCTGGTCTCGGTGCGCCACGGCGCCTCGACATCCTACACGCCGGTGCGCGAACGCTGCGAAAGCTGCCCACGGGCGCTGGCGCGCGGCGAGGACTACATCCTCTACGCCATCCTCGATTTCATCGTCGACAACTACTCGCCCGTGCTGGAGAGCATCCACGAGGAGGTCGAGGGCATCGAGGACGACGTGCTCTCCAAGCCGATCAGCAAGGCACAGATCGAGCGGCTCTACATGCTGCGCCGCGACCTGTTGCGGCTCAGGACCGCGATCGGCCCGCTGGTGGAAGTCTGCCGTCGCCTCGAGCATGACGAGCTTGCGATGGTGCGTGCGACGATGCAGCCGCTGTTCCGCGACGTCACCGACCACGTCAGGAACATCCAGGAGCGCATCGATTCCATGCGCGAGGTGCTGGCCTTCGCCTTCGAGGCGAGCCTGCTGGTCGGACAGGCGCAGGAGACCGCGGTCTCCAAGAAGCTCGCCTCGTGGCTGGCGATCCTCGCCGTGCCCACCGCAGTCGCAGGCATCTACGGGATGAACTTCAAGTACATCCCCGAGCTGCAATGGGAGTACAGCTATTTCGTCGTCATGGGGATGATGGCGCTCGCCTGCCTCGCATTGTATTGGCGCTTCCACCGCGTCGGATGGCTGTGAAGCGCCGCGCGGGTTAGACGATCTCGACGCGATAGTTCTCGATCACGGTGTTCGCCAAGAGCTTGTCGGCGGCCTCCTTCAGCGCCGCTTCGGCCTTGGCCTTGTCGGCGCCGGCAAGCTCGATGTCGAACACCTTGCCCTGGCGGACGCTGGCGACGCCGTCGACGCCGAGCGACTTCAGCGCGCCTTCGATGGCCTTGCCCTGCGGATCGAGGATGCCCGTCTTCAGGGTAACGGTAACACGTGCCTTCACGTCAAATCCCTCTTAGCTCTTCACCAGCACCGGGCCAGTGCCCTGCGGACGCTCATTCTCCATGAGGATGCCGAGGCGTTTTGCGACTTCGGTGTAGGCCTCGAGCAGGCCGCCGAGGTCCCTGCGGAAACGGTCCTTGTCGAGCTTCTCGTTCGACTTGATGTCCCACAGACGGCAGCTATCCGGCGAGATCTCGTCGGCGACGATGATCCGCATCATCTCGTTCTCGAACAGCCGGCCGCACTCCATCTTGAAGTCGACGAGGCGGATGCCGATGCCGAGGAAGAGGCCGGTGAGGAAGTCGTTGACACGGATGGCGAGCGCCATGATGTCGTCGATCTCCTGCGGGGTGGCCCAGCCGAACGCGGTGATGTGCTCTTCCGACACCATGGGGTCGTTGAGCTGGTCGTTCTTGTAGTAGAATTCGATGATCGACCGGGGCAGCTGCGTGCCCTCCTCGATGCCGAGGCGCTGCGACAGCGAGCCGGCGGCAACGTTCCGCACCACCACTTCCAGCGGCACGATCTCGACCTCGCGAATCAACTGCTCGCGCATGTTGAGGCGGCGGATGAAATGGGTCGGCACCCCGATGTCGTTGAGGTGCTGAAACAGGTACTCCGAGATCCGGTTGTTGAGGACACCCTTGCCCTCGATCACCTGATGCTTTTTCGCATTGAACGCGGTGGCGTCATCCTTGAAGTGCTGGATCAGGGTACCGGGCTCCGGGCCTTCGTAAAGAACCTTTGCCTTGCCTTCATAAATACGACGCCGACGGCTCATGGGGATGTACCGTGTTTTGTTGAAATCCATGTATTTGGTGTGCTCCGGTTACCAGGTTACGACCCACAGCGGAGCTGCCGTGAACGGCTGGGAACCCGTCTATAACCCCTTGGAAACAGAACGGGAACCAAGCCTTCAGGCAACCTATCCGATTGGCTGTCCCAGCACAATCGATCCGGCCGCCCGGCATCAACTTATACCGTCTTGCCTGCGGCTTAACGGCTCGTTGTTTTGCCGATTCGTGCCCCCTATCTAGGCATGCGCCGGGGCCGTCGCAACGACGGCCGCCGGATCCAGTCAGCAGGGAATTGGAAAAAGGCATGAGCAGTTTGGACAAGCGCGAGGAAGGCTTCGAGAAGAAGTTCGCCCTCGACGAGGAGCAGAAATTCAAGGCGGAAGCCCGCCGCAACCGGCTGCTCGGCCTTTGGGCCGCCGAGAAGCTCGGCATCACCGGCGAGGCCGCCACCGCCTACGCAAAGGAAGTGGTCGCGGCCGATTTCGAGGAGGCCGGCGATGCCGACGTCCTGCGCAAGGTCATGGCCGATTTCGCCGCCAAGAACGTCGCCATCACCGAACAGGCGATTCGCGCCAAGATGAGCGAATTGATCGCCGTGGCCGCGGCCGAGGTGAAGGCGGGCAAATAGGCGAATAGGGAGCGGCGAGTAGCGAATGAACCCCATTCGCTACTCGCGATTCGCCATTCGCGTGCCTCACCCCTCCTTGAAGCCGTATTCCGGCACATTGCCGCTGGCGCCGTAGTATTTGTACGGCAGAAACTTGCCGCTCATGGTGATCTTGACGCGGTCGCCCTTCGGGTTGGCAACGCGCTCCATTGCCATGTCGAAGTCGATCGCCGACATGATGCCGTCGCCGAACTCCTCCTCGATCAGCGCCTTCCACGCCGGACCGTTGACCATCACCATCTCGTAGAAGCGATAGATCAGCGGATCGGTCGGCGGCATCGGCGTGCCAGTGCCGCGCATCGGCACCTCGTTGAGCATCGCGGTCTCGGCCTTCGACAGGCCGAACAGCTCGCCGGCATTGGCGGCCTGCGGTTTCGTCAGCTTCATCTGGCCGAGAATCGCACCGACGATCAGCACCTCGGAATAGCCGCCGACCTTGTCGCAGATGTGTTTCCAGCTCCAGCCGTTCTCGCGCTTGATGTCGAGCAGCTTTTCGGTGAGGTCTTCGCGTTTCATGTCGGGGTCTCCCTTCGCCAGGCATCGTGTCACGTCGTTTGTGCCGCTTTGGGAGGCACGAAACGTGCCAATAAATGAGGCTTGAGGCGTCACCGCCTCGGCCTCCCCTCACGCGGTAAAGCCTCCGTGAACCGCTTGATCGCCTCGAGCACCGGCTGCTGATCGCCGGCAAAGAACCAATGATCATTGCCGTCGAGCTCGACGAATTCTGCACCGGTGATCCGGCTCGCGATGTCGCGCCCGGCCGCGATCCGCACGGCCTTGTCGTCCCGACGATGCAGCACCAGCGTCGGCACCGCAATCCGCGCCAGAAGGTGTCGCACATCGGCGTCGCGAAAGGCCTCGAGCACGGCAGAGATTCCGCCGGGACTGGACGCCGCGCGCAACAGCCCCGCCCACCAGGCGCGCGCCTGCGGATCATTGGCCAGGCTCGGCGCGAAGGCTTCGATCCCGACCGGGCCGCCCCATTGCGCAATCAGGTGCTTGCTCCAGGCATCATACTGGCTGGCGCGCAGCGCGTGCGGATAGTCCTCCGACCAGCAGCCCTTGGCCAGCGCGCCGAACAGAATGAGCCCGGCCACACGGCGGGATTCCTCGACCGCAAATTTGATGCAGGCCGGCCCGCATTCGGATGCGCCAAACAGCACGACGCGGCGCGAGTCCGCCGCCCGCAGCACCGTGCCGATATCTTCCGCGGTGACGTCGATGCCGGGGGCCGATCCCACCCGGTCGGACAGCCCGATGCCGCGGCGATCGAAAACGATCAGCCGCCCAAACCTCATCAGTGATGCCAGAAACGTCCGGCTCGCGGGATGCTCCCAGGCGCGCTCCACATGCGACACGAAGCCGGGCATGACCAGGATATCGAGCGGACCGCTTCCGTAGGTCTGATAGGCCAGATGCACGCCGGCGCCCTTCACATAGCGTGTCGCTGGAAGAGCATCGCGCAGCGGCGCGGCCGCGCGGCTCATGAGCGCTTCAGTCTCGGCTTCCGGCGCGACGCCAAGCTCGTCGCGCAGCCGCTGCGCCAGTGCAGCGTGACGCCGTTCCGCCGCGCTTCGGTCTCCCGCGAGCAGCAGGCTGCGGATCAGATGCCGGCCATACACCTCGCTGAGCGGATCGAGCTCGACCAGACGGCCCGCATGCACTGTCGCGGCGAGATGATCGCCCGCGGCATTCCTGTCCTGCACCAGACGCTCGAGCGCCTGCACGAGCCGCCCACGCAGCGCCTCGCGGCGAAAGAACGCCCAATCGTCGAACTCAGGACAGTCGTCCGGAGAAAAGCCCGCCAGGAAGTCGCCGCGATAAATCCGGCAGGCCTTTTCAAAGTCGCCGCGATCGCAGGCGCGCTCGAACTGATGCGAGTCGATCTTCAGCTCGACCTCCGGAGACCAACGCAAGCTGGTGCGGTCGGTCTCGAAAACCGCCTGGCCGAGCGTGAGCTCGACGCGGTGAAGCAGACGCCGCAATCGCGCGAGGCCGGTCTCGCGGGAAGTCTCCGGCCATAGCAGCGTGGCAATGACGTCGCGCGCGACGGGGCCTTTGGCTTCCGCGAGATAGACCAGCAGCGCAAGCCCCTTGCGCAAGGCCAGCTTGATCGGGCGGCCGTCGGCATAGACCTCGGGGAACCCGAACGTGACAAGCGAAAAGGCCGTCATGGAGATCCTCCCTCCCCGGCCGGCGCCCCCGGGGGACGCGCAGGGGACGGTCCAGCGATAGCAGTCAGGCCAGATCGAGCCCGCTCGCCAGCGAGCGGTTCAGGCTCCTGAATGCGGCACCGCTGTATCAGGCACAATAGGAAAAACCATGTTCGCGCGCCTCGCAATCCTGCTCTACGCCATCGTGAGCTACGCCGTCTTCACGGCTTCATTCCTCTACGCGCTCGGTTTCGTCGGCAATTATGTCGTGCCCAAGTCAATCGACACGTCGATCGACGTCGGCGCGCCTGCGAATTTGGGTGAGGCCATCGTCGTCAATCTGCTGCTGATGAGCCTGTTTGCCATCCAGCACAGCGTCATGGCACGCCCGGCCTTCAAACGCTGGTCGGCCAAATTTCTTCCAGTGGCCTGCCAGCGCAGCACCTATGTGCTGCTCTCCAGCCTGATCCTCCTGCTGCTGTTCTGGCAGTGGCGTCCGATCCCGGCGCCGATCTGGCAGGCCAGCGGCATTACGGCGTGGCTCCTGACCGGCGTACATTGGCTCGGCTGGCTGATCGCGTTCGCCTCGACCTACATGATCGATCATTTCGATCTGTTCGGCCTGCGCCAGGCTCTCGTCGCGTTGCGCGGAGCCGAGATATCAGGTCAATCCTTCCGGACGCCGCTGCTCTACAAGATCGTGCGGCACCCGCTCATGCTGGGCTTTCTGCTCGCGTTCTGGGCGACGCCCGAGATGACCGCCGGCCATCTGCTGTTCGCGATCGCGAACACGGCCTACATCCTGGTCGCCCTGCAGTTCGAGGAGCGGGACCTGATCGCCGAGTTCGGCGCGACCTATCAGGACTATCGCCGGCGCGTTCCGATGCTGTTGCCGCGCATTTTCGGAGCGCCCCGATGAAAGCGATTCTGTGCAATTCGTTCACGGGCCCTGCGGATCTGCGCCTCGGTGAGATCGATGCGCCGCGGCCTGCCGGCGACGAGATCCTCATCGACGTCCATGCGGCGTCCGTGAGCTTCATGGACCAGTTGCTGGTCTCGGGCCTCTACCAGATGCGGCCGGCGACACCCTTCGTGCCCGGCACTGAAGCGTCCGGCGTCGTCGTCGCGGTCGGCGACAAGGTCACGACATTCGCCCCCGGCGATCGTGTGGCGTGCAGTGCCTGGACCGGCGGCTACGCCGAACGGATGATTGCGAAGGAATCGAAGAGCGTGCGGCTGCCGGATGGCGTCGCGTTCGAAGCCGGGGCGACGGTGCTGCACAATTACGGCACGGCCTATTATGCGCTGGTCGAGCGGGCACGGGCGCAACGCGGGGAAACGCTGTTCGTCACCGGCGCAGCCGGCGGGGTTGGCCTTGCCGCCGTCGACCTCGGGCGTCATCTCGGCCTGCGCGTCATCGCCGGTGTCGGCTCCGACGACAAGGCCGACCTGGTGCGCGGTTACGGCGCCAGCGAGGTCATCAACTATCGCAGCGAGGACCTGCGCAGCCGGATCAAGTCGATCACATCGGGAGACGGCATCGATATCGGCTTCGACAATGTCGGCGGCGCGATTTTCGAGCAGATGGCCCGATCGATGAAGTGGGGCGGACGGCTGATGCCGATCGGCTTCACCAGCGGCGAGATTCCACAGATCCCGATGAACCTGCCTCTCCTGAAAAACTACGCCATCATCGGCGTCTTCCTCGGCGCCTGGGCGGAGAAATTCTCCGCGGAGGCCGCGCGCATGAATGACACGCTGATGCAATTGCTGGCCGACGGAAAGATCCGCCCGCACATCGACCGCGTCCTCCCTTTGGAGGAGGCCGGCGACGCCATGCGCGCCGTCGCCAATCGCACGGTTCAGGGACGAATTGTCCTCAAGATCAGGTAGACTGCGCCCGACGAGGAAGAGAGGACAGAACCGATGACCGAGATCATCATCGACAAGCGCTTTTGCGGTCCTCCGAACTCCGGGAACGGCGGCTATGTCTGCGGCCGGCTGGCCCGCCACATTCCCGGCGGCGCCGAGGTGACGCTGCGCGCCCCGCCTCCCCTGGACAAGCCGCTCGATGCCGTCGCTACGGACGACAGCACATGGGAGCTTCGCGATGGCGCCACGGTCGTCGCGACCGGGCGCGCGGCCAGCGTCGAGCTTGCGCGCGTGGAGACAGCCAGTTTTGAGGAAGCCTGCGCCGCAGAATTGCTGACGCCTGTGAAACCGCACGAGCATCCGCTGCCGACATGCTTCGTCTGCGGACCTGCACGGGCGAAAGGGGATGGTCTGCGCATTTTTGCCGGGCCGCTCGGGCGTCATTCGCGAAACGCCGTCCTCGCAGCGAGCTGGACACCGGATCCGAATTTGGTCGCCGAGGATGGCTTGGTCGCCCCCGAATTTCTCTGGTCAGCGCTCGATTGCCCCACCGGCTATGCCTGCAACTACAATCAGGAGACCGATGGCTTCGACCAGGCCCCGCTCCTGCTGGGACGAATGTCGGCCCGGATCGAATCTCGCCCGCGTCCCGGCGAACGCTGCATCATCACCGCCTGGCCCACCGGCCGCGACGGCCGCAAGCGCATCGCCGAGGCTGCCGCGCACGATGAAGCCGGGAGGTTGCTGGCGGTGGCAAGGGCGACGTGGATTGCGGTCGACCGCAACGTGCAGCTCGGGCGTACTTCGTAGGGTGGATTAGCGGAGCACCACTTTGATGTCCGTACAAACTCGATCTCGTAGGGTGGGCAAAGGCGCGCAGCGCCGTGCCCACCACTTCTGTCTCAGCTCCGTTGAGCGACATGGTGGGCATGCTTCCGCCTGCGCTCTTCGAGCTACGGCGGATAAGTCGCTTTGCCCTACCTACCTCTAATCACGCAACACATCCGTCGCCGCACCTTCGGCCTGCACCAATCCGCATTCTCCTGCACGCCCGCGGCCGCGCTTGCGACGGTTTACCTTGCGTCAAGCACGCCCGGCAATCGATGGCTGTCTTAAAAGGCTTGTTAGGAGCGGTCATCGTTGTTGGCGCCCGGAATACGGGGACGCTCTGCAATGCAACCGGACGAGGGACTCTACAGTGCGCCACGCTGGCGCCTGACACGCTGGCTCGCCGAGCCGGGGCTAGGTGTTCCCGACGACATCCGCGCCGCGCTCATTGTCCAGCTCTATGGATCGCTGCCGGTTTTTGCTGCCGGCGCCGTCAACACCATTGCCGTCGCCGCCGTGATCGCTGGCCGCAAGCAGACTGCACCATTCATTGTCTGGCTGGTCATGGAGATCGCGATCTGCCTGGCCCGCCTCGCCGTGCTCGTCAGCGCGCATCGCAGGGCGCGTGCCCACCGCCCGACGCCAACCGACCTTCATCTCCTGCTCGCGGTCGCCTGGAGCGCCAGCGTTGGATTTGGCGTCGTTGCCAGCCTGGCCAGCGGGGACTGGGTCGTCGCCATGCTGGCCTCGCTCTCGGCGGCGGCGATGGTTGGCGGCATCTGCTTCCGCAATTTCGGCGCGCCGCGGCTGGCCGGGACCATGATCCTGCTGAGCCTCGGTCCCATCATCCCCGGCGCTGCGTTCGCCGGCGAGCCGCTGCTCTACATCGTCTACCTCCAGGTGCCGATGTATCTGGCCGCGATGACGGCCGCCGCCTTCCGCCTCAATCGGATGCTGATCACCACCATGCGCGCCGAGCGCGAGAACAGCCATCGCGCCCATCACGACGCGCTCACGGGACTGCTCAATCGCGCGGGCTTCGTCGAGGCGCTCAGCGCCAGACTTGGCGCCCACGCCGAACGACGGTTCGCTGTGATGTTCTTCGATCTCGACGACTTCAAACCGGTCAACGACACGTTCGGACATGCGGCGGGCGACGAGGTGCTGAAAGCGGTGGCCGGGCGCGTGCGCCGGGCGCTGCCGGACGGCGCGGTGGTCGCCCGGATGGGCGGCGACGAGTTCGTCGTGCTCGTCGACGGCGTCACGGCCGAAATGGCCCAGGAGGCGGGATACCGCCTCATCAGCGAGGTTGCCGTCTCCTATGAGCTCGGCGGCGAGGTGCGCGCCGGTGTCGGCGCCAGCGTCGGCATTGCGATGTCACCTGATCATGGCGCCGAGGTCGAGGAATTGCTCGCGGTCGCCGACGCCGCGCTCTACGAGGCGAAGTCAGGCGGCAAATCGCGTTGCTGCCTTGCCTCGGTCGAGACCAACCTCGCCGCGTTACGTCGGCTGCAGCAGAGCGGCGCGAAGGGCCCTGTCGCAAGCGCCGCCTGAGGTGGAGTTCGTAGGGTGGGCAAAGGCGCGAAGCGACGTGCCCGCCATTGTCACCTCAGTTGATCGGTCGAAGCATGGTGGGCACGCTTCGCTTTGCCCACCTACGAAGCTGATTAAACTAGACTGTTCGGTCGGTACGTCGTCAGGGGTTCACCCCCAGCGCCTTGAGCTCGGCGCCGGCCGCCTGGAATTCCACGAAGGTCGGCGGGCAATCGGCGAGCGCGAGACCAAAGAGTCGCCGCGCCTCCTCTTTCACACCGCGCTGCAAAGTGAGTTCGGCAGTGTAAAAGTTCGCCTCGCAGATTTGCCCCTTCTTCTTGACCAGATCGGGATCGTCGGCCGCGCGCAGCAGTTCGTCAGCCGTCATCGTTTCCAACAACAACCGGATCACCGGAGCAGGCCATTTGGTCATGTCCAGCTTGGCGGTCGCCTCCGACAGCGTACTCGGCACATTGCCGCGCCGACCCGCGATCTCGCGCCAGATCGTGGCATAGGGCTCCCTGGGATCAAGCTCCCTTGACCGATCGAGGTAGGTGATAGCCTCCCCAGGCGAGCCGGCCTGCAAGTGTGCCATGGCACATGAACGATAGGGGCTCGCCGCCTTCGGGGCACGCTCGATCGCGAGATCGCATGCCGTAACGGCGCGCTGCGGATCCCCCATCGCCGGATAAGTGAAGCTGCGGCACAGATACGAGTTGGGGTCCTTGGGCCCGAAGGCCACCGCGCGGTCGCAATCATCCATTGCGCGCGCAAGATCTTGCTTGGCCCGATACGCGCCTGCACGATAGACGTACGCAGGCGGATACCCTGGATCGAGCGCGAGCGCCCCCTCATAATCCGAGATTGCGCCGTCGATATTGCCTTTTTTGCCCTTGGCAACGCCGCGCGCCAGATAAGCCGCCATGTGCAATGGATTGAACTGAGCGGACGGGCCGGGAGCCGTTGGAGCCAGATCGCCACCATAAGAGTAAGCTCCGCTGGCAGCCACAGACTGATCAAGCTTCAATTCAATCGCTCTCGTATAGTCGGCAATAGCGAGGTCGAGATCTCCCTTCTTCGAGTGGGACACCGCGCGACTGCAGTAAGCGCGCTGATCTTTGGGGTTCAACCCGATGACCTCGCCGTAGTCGGCAATCGCGCGGTCGAACTCTTCCAATTGATAGTGTGAGTATGCGCGATTGTAGTAGGCGTGCATATTCCGGGGATAGAGCCTGATCAGTTCGCTGTAGTCGGCAACCGCGAGCTCGAATGCGCCCTTCTTATTATAGGCTCCGGCACGACTGAGCCGGGCCCTGATGGTGCCCTGCTGACCGAATTTCCCAGCTTCCAGCACAGACGTGCAGGCAGCGATCCGCTCGTCGACCGGGATTTCCGTGATCGCATTGCATTTCCAGTCCGAGGCGGGATCTGCAATCGCGGGAGAGACAAACAGAAGAGCGGCCAAACAAATCGCCGCGCAAACAATTGCGCGGCTTGTCATTCCAATCATGGGGCCCCCGGTTGAATCTGCGGGGAATGTCATAGCAACCGATCTCGCTGCTGCACAGCCCTCGGTTGCGGCGTTCGCAAACTGCGGCTCGGGCTGGCCCGAAGCTATGTGGATTGCGACATCATCGCCTGCAGCCGTGCCGCCTCCGCTTCCAGATCGCGCTCCACATCCGCGGCCCGCATCTCGATCACCCGATAATCCCGCGCTTCCAGCCACGCTTTCCGCGCGGTGCGGTCGGCGACGATGGTCTCGCTCTCGTGCGGATTGACCAGTTCGATCGCGATCCGGTGCGAGAACGAGACGAAATCCGGGATGTGGCGGCCGACCGGGGTCTGGCGCTTGAACCCTCCTGCGAAGCGGCGGTCGCGGGTCAGGGCCTGCCAGAGCAGGCGCTCGGCATCGGTCGGGTTGCGGCGGAGCAGGCGGGCGAGGCCGCGCACGGTCGATCCGCTGTCGGGTACGCCGCCGCCCTGGCCGTGCTCGGCCAGCAACGCGCGCAGGCGCGTGGCCTGCTCGCCGTCGAGCACGCCGCCCTTGGCCGGGCCCTTGCGTCCTTCCGCGATCGCCATCACCACACCATGCAGGGTGTGCATGTCCTGCTTGGTCGGCTCCATCCGGCTGAAGATGTTGCGCAGGTTGACCAGCATGGTGTCGCGCTTCTCGGCCGGGCGGAGGAATTCGACCCGGTCGAGCTCGCGGATGAGGTTGTCGAAGAAGGCCTGCATCTGGTGCTGCGAGGCGCGCTCGGAGCGCTCCGGCATGCTGTGCGGCAGCTCGCCTGATGTTGCCCGCTTGAACCATTCATAGCCGACCAGCAGCACGGCCTGCGCGAGGTTGAGCGAGGCAAAGCCCGGATTGACCGGGAAGGTGATGATGCGGTTGGAGAGCCCGACCTCCTCGTTGGTCAGCCCCCAGCGCTCGCGGCCGAACAGGATGCCCGCCTTGCCCCCGGTCGCGACGTGACCCGAGATCTCGGCCGCGGCTGCCTCGGGCCCCACCACCGGCTTGGCCTGGTCATGGGGACGCGCCGTGGTGGCGAACAGCAGGTCGAGATCGGCGACCGCCTCGCCGACCGTGTCGAACAATTCGACCTTTTCCAGAATATAGTCGGCGCCGGCCGCGGCGCGCTGGGCGGCGATGTTGGGCCAGCCGTCGCGGGGATTGACGATGCGCAATCGGCTGAGCGCAAAATTGCCCATGGCGCGCGCGGCCATGCCGATGTTTTCGCCAAGCTGCGGCTCGACCAGGATCACGATGGGACCGTCGAGGGAAAGGCCCGCCTTGCTCTTGTCAGTCCCCGACATCTCGCTTCGCTTTCACACTGGTTCTCAAGGCCTTGGCAAGGCGCTCTTCAGGAATTGATTCAAAGCCGGTCTGCCCGATCCGTTGGGGCCGGCTGCCCGTTCGCCTGTCGTTTGCCTGTCCTGACAAAATTCTCAAGGGAAATAACGGGTTGGATTCGACTTTTGAATCTCTTCTGAAGCCTGAGGCCCGCCCCCGCGGCAGGGCCCGCCCCGCCCCCCATCTGGGCAAGCTGGATGAGCTAAAAGTGCATAATCCCTTGGCTTTCGCCCGCTGCAGTCCGGTGCTAAGAGGCGGCGGATATTCCCGTGGCGCGCCAAAGCGCCGTTCCCAAGAGGCTTCCCCGATCATGGCAAAAATCAAGGTGTCCAACCCCGTCGTCGAACTCGATGGCGACGAGATGACCCGGATCATCTGGCAGTACATCAAGGACAAGCTGATCAACCCGTACCTTGATGTCGAGCTGCTGTATTTCGACCTGGGCATGGAGTACCGCGACGAGACCAACGATCAGGTCACCATCGACGCCGCCGAAGCCATCAAGAAGGTCGGCGTCGGCGTCAAGTGCGCCACCATCACCCCGGACGAGGCCCGGGTGAAGGAGTTCAACCTCAAGCAGATGTGGAAGTCGCCGAACGGCACCATCCGCAACATCCTCGGCGGCGTGATCTTCCGCGAGCCGATCATCTGCAAGAACGTGCCGCGCCTGGTTCCCGGCTGGACCAAGCCGATTATCATCGGCCGCCACGCCTATGGCGACCAGTACCGCGCCACCGACATCAAGTTCCCCGGCAAGGGCACGCTGACGATGAAGTTCGTCGGCGAGGACGGCACCGTCATCGAGAAGGAAGTGTTCAAGACCCCGGGGTCCGGCGTCGCGATGCAGATGTACAATCTCGACGACTCCATCATCGACTTCGCACGCGCCTCGCTGAACTACGGCCTGCTGCGCAACTACCCGGTCTACCTCTCGACCAAGAACACCATCCTCAAGGTCTATGACGGCCGCTTCAAGGATATCTTCCAGGACATCTACGACCGCGAGTTCAAGAAGGAATTCGAGGCCAAGGGCCTGACCTACGAGCACCGCCTGATCGACGACATGGTGGCGTCGGCGCTGAAATGGTCCGGCGGCTATGTCTGGGCCTGTAAGAACTACGACGGCGACGTGCAGTCCGACACGGTCGCGCAGGGCTACGGCTCGCTCGGCCTGATGACCTCGGTGCTGCTCACCCCTGACGGCAAGACCGTGGAAGCCGAAGCGGCCCACGGCACGGTGACCCGCCACTACCGCGAGCACCAGAAGGGCAAGGAGACCTCGACCAACTCGATCGCGTCGATCTTCGCCTGGACCCGCGGCCTGTCGCATCGCGCCAAGCTCGACAACAATGCCGAGCTCGCCAAGTTCGCGAGCACCCTGGAGAAGGTCTGCGTCGACACCGTCGAGGAAGGCTACATGACCAAGGACCTCGCGCTCCTGGTCGGTGCCGACCAGCGCTGGCTCTCGACCACCGGCTTCCTGGACAAGGTCGCGGAGAACCTCACGAAAGCGTTGGCGTAAGCCCGCGCATTATTTTCGTCTGATCGGGGTTAGACATCATTAAGGGCCGCGCCTGGGCGCGGCCCTTTCATTTTAACACCGTTGCGCGGAGGCCACCCATGTCCATCGTCAAGTTCGCCGTCCCCTGCCTGCTGCTCGCGGCCGTGGCCGGGCCCGCCGCAGCCGCGGAGCCGCTCCCCGACGCCATCGCCGCCCCCGGCGAGACCGTCGTGCTCGGCGTCCATGCCGAAGGCGCGCAGGTCTATGACTGCAAGGCAGCCGCCGACGGCAAGCTTGCCTGGGCCTTCCGCGAGCCGGTGGCGACGCTGCTCGCCGAGGGCAAGACCGTCGGCCGCCACTATGCCGGCCCGAACTGGGAACTCGCCGACGGCAGCGCCGTGGCCGGCAAGGCCATCGGCAACGCGCCGGGCGCAACCGCCGCCGATATCCCCTGGCTCAAGCTGGAGGTCGCCTCCCGCCGCGGCAGCGGCATCCTGACGCCAGTCACCACGGTCCAGCGCATCAACACCCACGGCGGCAAGCTCGAGGGTTCTTGCGACAAGGCCGGCGAGTTCAAAAGCGCACCCTACTCGGCCGACTACATTTTCCTGAAGAAGGGCTGACCGCTCAGCGGTCGGTGTCGTCGCGCTCCGCCTGCGCCAATTCTGCCGCCGCAAGATCGCCGGTCTCCTCGAGCCGTGCCTTCGCGGTCTGGTGGACGTGGGCGGCGAGCGTCGGCATGCGCTCGATCAGCGCGTGAAAATCCTGGGCGTCGAGCACGAGCAGCCGCGTCTTGCGTGTCGCGGTCACCGTGCCGCTGCGTTTGGTCTTGTGCAGCAGCGCGATCTCGCCGAAGAACGTGCCGTCGGCGAGCCGCACCTGCTGGCTCGGCAGCGTGATCTCGACCTCGCCGGCAGTGATGAAATACATCGACGAGGCGGTATCGCCACGGCGCACCAATATTTCGCCCTGCTCGATGGTGCGGGCCCGGAGCAACCGCATGATGTCGGCGATCTCCGCGGCCGAAAGATGCGAGAACAGCGGCACCCGCGCCAGCATGCCCCAGGTCACCACGAAATCGCGCCGCCTTACCTCCTCGGCGAAGGCGGTTGAGATGATCGCGACCGGCAGCGCGATCATGGCAAAGCCTGAGATGATCGCGAACACCGAGATGAATTTGCCGAGCGGCGTCACCGGCACGACGTCGCCATAGCCGACGGTGCCGAGCGTCACGATTGCCCACCACATCGCGTCCGGAATGGTGCCGAGCTTGCTGGGCTGCACATCACGCTCGATGGCGTAGAGCAGCGAGGCGAAGGTCAGTACCACGCCGATCAGGATGACGATGCAGCCGATCAGCGCACGCCGCTCGGCATGGATGGCCGCGAGCAGCGAGCGCATCGCCGGCGAATAACGGATCAGCTTGAAGAACGGCAGCACGCCGAGCCCAGCCAGCGTCGCGTGCCGGCCGGTGGCCAGCACGATCGCGGCCGGCAGGAACGCCATGAGGTCGATGATACCGAGCGCGGAGAAGGCATAAGAGAGCCGGTCGGACAGCGCGGAGCCGTTGCGCTGGGTGTGCCCCGCCACGGTCCACAGCCGCGCCAGATATTCGAGCGCGAACACGATGACGGCGAGGACGGCGACCGCGCTGAACAGCGTGTCGAACCGCGCGTCGAGCTCCGGCACCGAGGCGAGGATCATCGCGACCACGTCGAGCACGATGACGCTGATGATCACCTGGATGAAGCGCGACCCGATCGAGTAGGCGAGCGGATCGTGCTCCAGCAATTCGTACAGGCGATCCCTTAGGTTGGGATCGGCCGAGCCACGTCCTCGCGGAACGAGGCGCATGGCCGTTTACGCGCCTGCCATCGCTTTTTCGATCGCCGCGAGCGCCTCGGGCGCCTTGGCGCCATCGGGACCGCCAGCCTGCGCCATGTCGGGCCGGCCGCCGCCGCCCTTGCCGCCGAGCGCCTCGGAGGCGACGCGCACCAGGTTCACGGCATTGAAGCGCGCGGTGAGATCGGCGGTGACGCCGACCACGATCCCGGCCTTGCCGTCCTCGGTGACGCCGACGATGGCGACCACGCCGGAGCCGATCTGCTTCTTGCCGTCGTCCGCAAGGCTCTTGAGATCCTTCATCTCGATGCCCTCGACCGCGCGCGCCATCAGCTTGACGTCGCCGACCTCGCGCACGCCTGCGGCTGCGCCGTTCCCGACGGATGTACCGCCGCCCATCGCGAGCTTCTTGCGGGCGTCGGAGAGCTCGCGCTCGAGCTTCTTGCGCTCCTCCATCAGGGCTGTGATGCGCGCCGGGACGTCGTCGATCGAGGTGCGCAGCTCGTTGGCCGCGGTCTTCGCCAGCGCCATGGTCTCGTTGGCGTGCCTGCGCGCGTAGTTGCCGGTCAGCGCCTCGATGCGGCGCACGCCGGAGGCGACCGCGCTCTCGCCGGTCAGCGTGATCAGGCCGATGTCGCCGGTGCGCTTCACATGGGTGCCGCCGCAGAGCTCGACGGACCAGCCGAGCGCGTTGGTGCCGCGCTCCCGCGCGGTCCGGCCCATCGAGACGACGCGGACCTCGTCGCCATACTTTTCGCCGAACAGCGCGCGCGCGCCGGCCTCGCGCGCTTCATCGACTCCCATCACGCGTGTCGTGACTTCGTCGTTCTCCAGCACCACGTCGTTGGCGATGTCCTCGACGCGGGCAAGCTCTTCCGCCGTGATCGGCTTCGGATGCACGAAGTCGAAACGCAAACGATCCGGCGCGACCATCGAGCCGCGCTGGGCGATGTGGTCGCCGAGCACCTGGCGCAGCGCCTCGTGGATGAGATGCGTTGCCGAATGGTGCGCGCGGATCGAGGAACGCCTGCCGTGATCGACCTCGAGCTGCAGCGCGGTGCCGAGCTTCAGCTCGCCGCTCTCCACGGTGCCGACGTGAACGAAGAGATCGCCGAGCTTCTTCTGCGTGTCGGTGACGCGGAACTTGATGCCGCCCTCGCCGCTGAGCACGCCGGTGTCGCCGACCTGACCGCCTGATTCCGCGTAGAACGGCGTCTGGTTGAGCACGATCGCGCCGGTCTCGCCGGCCTTGAGGCTCGCGGTTTCCTGGCCGTCCTTCACCAGCGCGGAGACCACGCCTTCGGCACTCTCGGTCTCATAGCCGAGGAATTCGGTGGCCCCGAGCTTCTCGCGCAGCGGGAACCAGATCGCTTCGGAAGCCGCCTCGCCCGAACCCTTCCAGGACTCGCGCGCCTTGGCCTTCTGGCGCTCCATCGCGTCGGTGAAGGAGGCCTGGTCGACGCCGATGCCGCGCGATTTCAGTGCGTCCTGGGTCAGGTCGAGCGGGAAACCGTAGGTGTCGTACAGCGTGAAGGCGACGTCGCCGTCAAACATGTCGCCCTTCTTCAGGGACGCGCTCTTCTCGTCGAGGATGGCAAGGCCGCGCACCAGCGTCTTGCGGAAGCGGGTCTCTTCCAGCCGCAGCGTTTCCTCGATCAGATTCTCCGCGCGCATCAGGTCGGGATAGGCCTGGCCCATCTCGCGGACCAGCGCCCAGACCAGGCGATGCATCAGCGGCTCTTTGGCACCCAGCAGCTGCGCATGGCGCATCGCGCGGCGCATGATCCGGCGCAGCACATAGCCGCGGCCCTCGTTGGAGGGCAGCACGCCATCCGCGACCAGGAAGGCCGAGGAACGCAAATGGTCGGCAATGACGCGGAACGAGGCCACGGTCTGCTCATTCGGCCCGGCGCCGAGCGCCGACGACGTCGCATCGATCAGATGGCGGAACAGATCGGTCTCGAACACGCTGTCGACGCCCTGCATGATGCTGGCCATGCGCTCCAGCCCCATGCCGGTGTCGATCGAGGGACGCGGCAGATCCACGCGCTCCTCCTTCGTCACCTGCTCGTATTGCATGAACACGAGATTCCAGAATTCGAGGAAGCGATCGCCATCCTCTTCCGGCGAGCCCGGAGGTCCGCCCCAGATGTGGTCGCCGCGGTCGATGAAGATCTCCGAGCACGGGCCGCACGGCCCGGTGTCGCCCATCGCCCAGAAATTGTCCGAGGTCGGGATGCGGATGATGCGGTCGTCGGAGAAGCCCGCGATCTTCTTCCACAGCCCGGCCGCCTCGTCGTCGGTGTGGTAGACGGTGACGAGCAGCTTGTCCTTCTTGAGCCCGAACTCCCGCGTGATCAGGGTCCAGGCCAGCTCGATCGCGCGCTCCTTGAAATAGTCGCCGAACGAGAAATTGCCGAGCATCTCGAAGAAGGTGAGATGGCGCGCGGTGTAG
This sequence comes from Bradyrhizobium sp. MOS001, assembly GCF_004634465.1. Taxonomy (NCBI): domain Bacteria; kingdom Pseudomonadati; phylum Pseudomonadota; class Alphaproteobacteria; order Hyphomicrobiales; family Nitrobacteraceae; genus Bradyrhizobium; species Bradyrhizobium sp. MOS001. The sequence continues at coordinate 12,535 of NZ_SPVJ01000019.1, read as the reverse complement.
CCGACATTGTCGAGGTCGTTGTGCTTGCCGCCGGCGCGCACGCATTTCTGCGACGTGGTGGCGCGCTGATAGGGCCGCTTCTCGACGCCGGTGAAGACGTTCTTGAACTGCACCATGCCGGCATTGGTGAACATCAGCGTGGGATCGTTGCGCGGCACCAATGGCGAGGACGACACGATCTCGTGGCCGTTCTCGGCAAAGAAGTTCAGAAAGGTCGACCTGATCTCGTTGACGCCGCTCATGTTCATCCAATCGGGTGTGCTTGGACCCGCGATACGCCATCCAAACCGGGCATTTGGGCTGATATCTGCGGGTCAAAGCGCTTTTAGACAAGGCCAGCTGCGCTGTCCAGAAACTGTGCAAGGAGATCAGTGAGTTGCCGCAGGCGCGCAATCCCGTTTGCAATCCCGTTGAAAGCCGCCAGGTGCGCGTTGACAGGCTTGGCCGGCCTGTGGTCTGTACCCATCTGTATCGTACGGCCACGTCGGGAGAGACCGGCTTTGGTGCCGGCGCCGAAGGAGCAACCGCCCCGGAAACTCTCAGGCAAAAGGACCGCGTGGCTTTGACGACATCTGGAAAGAGGCGCCGACGGGCAAATACCTTTTCATAAGGGTTGGCCCGGACTGCGTCCGCCGACGGGATAATACTCTCAGGCACAGCGACAGATGGGGCTTCGACTGGTGTCCATCGGGGAATCGTCCCCGGGGAACCGCCGAGGGCCCCGTAATGCTTGCGCGCCACGACCAAGATTCCCTCAAACGTACGCCCCTTCACGGGCTTCATGTCTCCCTCGGCGGCAAGATGGTGCCGTTCGCGGGCTATGACATGCCCGTTCAGTACCCCGCGGGCGTCCTGAAAGAGCACCTCCATACCCGTTCCTCCGCCGGCCTGTTCGACGTCTCCCATATGGGCCAGCTCGCGCTCCGGCCGAAGTCGGGCAAGGTCGAGGACGCCGCCCGCGCGCTGGAACGGCTGGTGCCGCAGGATATCGTGGCGATCGCCCCGGGACGGCAGCGCTATGCCCAGTTCACCAATCCGGACGGCGGCATTCTCGACGATCTGATGGTCGCCAATTTCGGCGATCACCTGTTCCTGGTCGTCAACGCCGCCTGCAAGGAAGCGGACGAGGCGCATCTGCGCGCGCATCTCTCGGACGACTGCATCATCGATTCGCTTCAAGACCGCGCCCTGATCGCGCTGCAGGGCCCGAAGGCGGAAGCGGTGCTGGCGAAATTGTGTGCAGAGGCGCCCGCCATGAAGTTCATGGATGCCGGCCCGCACAAGGTCGCCGGCCTCGACTGCTTCGTCTCGCGCTCCGGCTACACCGGCGAGGACGGGTTCGAGATTTCGGTCCCCGCGGCCGATGCCGAGCGCCTCGCCAAAACGCTGCTGGACAATCCCGATGTGATGCCGATCGGCTTAGGGGCCCGCGACAGCCTGCGGCTGGAAGCCGGGCTCTGCCTCTACGGCCACGACATCGACACCGCCACCACGCCGGTCGAGGCCGCGCTGGAATGGTCGGTGCAGAAGAGTCGCCGCAGCGGCGGCGCGCGCACCGGCGGCTTTCCCGGCACTGATGCGATCCTCGCTCATTTCGATAACGGCGCAAGCCGCCGCCGCGTCGGCCTGCGTACGGAAGGCCGCGCGCCGGTGCGCGAGGGCGCGCTGCTGTTTGCGGATGACGCCGGCGGCGAGCCGATCGGAAAGGTCACCTCGGGCGGCTTCGGCCCGAGCCTGAATGCGCCGGTCGCGATGGGCTACGTGCCCACGGCATCGAGCGCGCTCGATACAAAACTGTTCGCCGAGGTGCGCGGCCAGCGGCTGCCGCTCACGGTCGCCGCCATGCCTTTCGTGAAAAACACCTACAAACGCTGAGGACAAGACAATGACCACGACGCTGTACACCTCCGACCACGAATGGCTGGCCATCGACGGCGACGTCGCCACCGTCGGCATCACCGACTACGCGCAGTCCCAGCTCGGCGACGTCGTGTTCGTCGAGCTGCCCAAAGCCGGCCGTGCGCTGAAGAAGGCCGAAGCCGCCGCCGTCGTGGAGTCGGTGAAGGCCGCCTCCGACGTCTACGCGCCTGTTACGGGCGAAGTGCTCGAGACCAACGACGCGCTCGCCGCCGAGCCGGCGCTGGTGAACTCGGACGCGCAAGGCAAGGCGTGGTTCTTCAAGATCAGAATTGCCGACAAGAGCGAGCTCGGCGGCCTCATGGATGAGGCCGCCTACAAGGCACATACGGCGTGAGATGAAGCGAACTCTGACCTCATATTCGGTGTCATCACCCGCCTTGTGCGCACTGCGCACTGGGGCGGGTGATCCAGTACGCCGCGGCTTCTCGGCTCAAGCCGTGACGCCTGCGTTTACTGGATGCCCCGCCTTCGCGGGGCATGACGGCGACAGCGAAATCTAAAGCGAGGACCCATGATGACCGCGCACCGCAAATCCAATGGCGACACCGCCGCCACCTTCGTTCGCCGCCACATCGGCCCGTCGGCGCGCGACGTCACCGCAATGCTGGAGGCCGTCGGCGCCAAGAGCGTGGACGCCCTGATGGCGGAGACGCTGCCGGCCTCGATCCGGCAGACCGCCCCGCTCGACCTCGGCAAGCCCTTGAGCGAGACCGAGGCGATCGCGCACATGGCCGAGCTCGCGCGAGAGAACCAGGTCTTCACCTCGCTGATCGGCCAGGGCTATTCCGGCACGGTTTTGCCCGCGGTGATCCAGCGCAACATTTTGGAGAACCCGGCCTGGTACACGGCCTACACGCCCTACCAGCCCGAGATCAGCCAGGGCCGGCTGGAGGCGCTGCTCAACTTCCAGACCATGATCTGCGACCTCACCGGGCTCGACGTCGCCAACGCCTCGCTGCTCGACGAGGCGACCGCCGCGGCCGAAGCCATGGCGCTCGCCGAGCGCCACTCGCGGGTCGAAGCAAAAGCCTTCTTCGTCGACAAGGACGTGCATCCGCAGACGCTGGCGGTGATGCGCACCCGCGCCGAGCCGCTGGGCTGGACCCTGATCGTCGGTGATCCCCTCGCCGATCTCGACAAGGCCGACGTGGTCGGCGCGCTGCTGCAATATCCGGGCTCCTCGGGCGCCGTGCGCGACCTCAGGCCCGCGATCGCGACGTTGAAGGCCAAGGGCGCGCTCGCGATCGTTGCCGCCGATCTCTTGGCACTGACGCTGCTCGCCTCGCCCGGCGAGTTGGGCGCCGACATCGCGATCGGCTCGGCGCAGCGCTTCGGTGTGCCGATGGGTTATGGCGGGCCGCACGCGGCCTATATGGCGGTGCGCGATGCACTGAAGCGCTCGCTGCCCGGCCGCATCGTCGGCCTCTCCGTGGACTCGCGCGGGATGCCGGCCTATCGCCTCGCGCTGCAGACCCGCGAGCAGCACATCCGCCGCGAGAAGGCGACCTCCAACATCTGCACCGCGCAGGTGCTGCTCGCCGTGATCGCCTCGATGTACGCGGTCTATCACGGCCCCGAGGGTCTCTCGCAGATCGCGCGCAACGTGCATCGCCGCGCCGCCGTGCTCGCAGCGGGCTTGCGCAAGCTCGGCTTTGCGCCGCAGTCGGATAGCTTCTTCGACACGCTCAGCGTGGACGCCGGTGCCAAGCGCGCCGAGATCGTCGCGCGCGCGGCTGCCGAGAAGATCAACCTGAGCGTCGGTGAGACGGCGTTGCGCATCGCGCTCGACGAGACCACAACGCCGGCAACCGTCGAAGCGGTCTGGCGCGCATTCGGCGGCACGCTCACCTATGCCGAGATCGACGCCACCACGCGCGAGGCGCTGCCGGAGTCGCTCAAGCGCACCACCGCCTTCCTCACCCATCCCGTGTTCCACGCGCATCGCTCGGAAACCGAGATGCTGCGCTACATGCGCAAGCTCAGCGATCGCGACCTCGCGCTCGACCGCGCCATGATCCCGCTCGGCTCCTGCACGATGAAGCTGAACGCGACGACCGAGATGATGCCGCTGACCTGGCCGGAGTTCGGGTCCCTGCATCCGTTCGCGCCGCGCGAGCAGGCCAAGGGCTATCACGCGCTGTTCGCGCGGCTGGAAAAATGGCTGTGCGATATCACCGGCTATGACGCGATCTCGCTGCAGCCGAATTCCGGCGCACAGGGCGAATATGCCGGGCTGCTCGCGATCCGCGGCTATCATGCCGCGCGCGGCGAGACGCACCGAAAAATCTGCCTGATCCCCTCCTCCGCCCACGGCACCAACCCGGCCTCGGCCGCGATGGTCGGCATGGACGTGGTGGTGGTCGCTTGCGAGAAGAACGGCGACGTCGACGTCAATGATCTCCGCGCCAAGGCCGAAAAGCACTCGAAAGATCTCGCCGCGGTGATGATCACCTATCCCTCGACGCATGGCGTGTTCGAGGAGCACATCCGCGAGATCTGCGACATCGTCCACGACCATGGCGGCCAGGTGTATCTGGACGGCGCCAACCTCAACGCGCAGGTCGGCCTGTCCCGGCCCGGCGATTACGGCGCCGACGTCAGCCATCTCAACCTGCACAAGACCTTCTGCATCCCGCATGGCGGCGGCGGCCCCGGCATGGGCCCGATCGGCGTGAAGGCGCATCTCGCGCCGTTCCTGCCCGGTCATCCGGCGACGCAAGCCGAAGCACCGGTCGGCCCGGTCTCGGCCGCGCCGTTCGGCTCGGCGTCGATCCTCACCATCTCCTACATCTACATTCTGATGATGGGCGGCGACGGCTTGAAGCGCGCCACCGAGATCGCGATCCTCAACGCCAACTACATTGCCGCGCGCCTCGATGCGCACTTCCCGGTGCTCTACAAGAACGCGAAGGGCCGCGTCGCACATGAGTGCATCGTCGATCCCCGTCCGCTGAAGACGACGAGCGGCGTCACCGTCGACGACATCGCAAAACGCCTGATCGACTACGGCTTCCATGCCCCGACCATGAGTTTTCCGGTGCCGGGCACGCTGATGATCGAGCCGACCGAGTCGGAATCCAAGGCTGAGCTGGATCGCTTCTGCGACGCCATGATCGCGATCCGGAAAGAAATCGCCGAGGTCGAGGCCGGCCGCTTCAAGATCGAGGCCTCGCCTTTGCGTCACGCCCCGCACACCGTGCACGACATCGCGGACGACGATTGGAATCGCGCCTACACCCGCGCCGAAGGCTGCTTCCCCGACGGCGTCTCGCGCACCGACAAATACTGGTGCCCGGTCGGCCGCGTCGACAACGTCTACGGCGACCGCAACCTGGTGTGCTCGTGCCCGCCGGTCAGCGACTACGCGGAAGCGGCGGAGTAAGGGATCGTAGCTTCGTAGGGTGGGCAAAGCGACTTGTCCGCCGTAGCTCGAAGAGCGAAGGCGGAAGCGTGCCCACCACCTTTGTGCGCGTTGGAATAGGGTGGGCACGGCGCTTGCTCGCCTTTGCCCACCCTACGGCCCCGAACGCATATCTAGGGTGCAACGAGCGAATGGTTCTGTCGGTTCCACCGCCAAAGCCGTTCGTTGGTCAGAAGCGTACCACCCCACCAGCGCCGAATCGGGTTTTGACGGCGAAATCAGACCGCTTCCCCAAATTCGGTGAGCGATAGCCGGCTTCGGCGAAAGGCGGCGTTGCGGCCTCGCGCATCGTGCGGGGCCAGCGTCGCGAGTTTCGGATCGAGACCCGTGATCACCGGCATTGGGCCGGACCCAAGCCCTTCGAGCAGCGGGCCCAATTCCCATTGATCGAACACGCGCGTTTGCAGCGGACCGTCTGGTTGAAACAGCTCCTTGGTACGGTTGTGCCCCCGCGCAATCAGGTCGAGAAGCCGCGCTTCCGTCGTACCTAGTCCGGTGATTGGTGATGGCAGTTCTGCCAGCAATTGTTCCATCGCAGGCTTCAGGAAGGGCAGCCTGGGGAAATCCCTGCCGAGCAATCCGAAACAGAGCTCCGGCGTTGGCGCCCGGTAGGCTTCCCAGGCCATGTTGGCGATCTCGAAGTCGCAGTCCGCGACCTCCAATTCCCGCACCATACGATCGCGAAGCTCTGTGCCGTCCGCTCCGCGCAGATCGAAATTGACACGTCGCAATCTCAGACGATCGGTGATCGATGGATGGGACCGCAAATAATCGAGGATCCAGATCAGTTGCAACTGACTATTGGGCTCAGGGTCGAACCACAGCTCGATGAGATCGACGCCATAGGTCTCGCAAAACCAAATCAGGCCTGTCTCTTTGTGCGCGAGACCGGTCTGAGGCAACCGGCCAACAAGATCGGACCAACGCACCTCCGGATCGCCTCTGACATAGCCTCCCGTCAGGTATTGCTCGAGGTGATGCGAGGTAGGCAGTGGCCCCGAAACGAAGCGAAAGATGAACGGCACGACCATGTCGGCGCGATCCGCATGGGCAAGACCGACGCCGGACGAACTGGTCAGGATCACGCGTTTCATCGCGAACGCCCCACAAAACGAAACGGGCACTGACGACGTCGGCAACTCAACGTCCTCAGCGCCCGCTCCTCGCGAAAGTTCTTCGCGTTAGGCCTTACTCGTCCGCCGGCTCCTCGCCGTCGGCGTCACGCTCCGGTGCACCGGCGAGAATCTGCTCGGCGATCAGGCCGGAGTTCTGGCGGATCGAGGTCTCGATCTTGGCGGTGATGTCGGGGTTGGCTTTCAAAAACGCTTTCGAGTTCTCGCGGCCCTGGCCGAGGCGCTGGCTGTCATAGGAGAACCAGGCGCCGGACTTTTCGACGATGCCGGCCTTGACGCCGAGATCGAGGATCTCGCCCATCTTGGAGACGCCCTCGCCGTACATGATGTCGAATTCGACCTGCTTGAAGGGCGGCGCCAGCTTGTTCTTCACCACCTTGACGCGCGTCGTGTTGCCAACCACTTCGTCCCGCTCCTTGATCGCGCCGATGCGGCGGATGTCGAGACGGACGGAGGCATAGAATTTCAGCGCGTTGCCGCCGGTCGTGGTTTCCGGCGAGCCGTACATCACACCGATCTTCATGCGGATCTGGTTGATGAAGATCACCATGGTGTTGGATTTGTTGATGGAGGCCGTCAGCTTGCGCAGCGCCTGGCTCATCAGACGGGCCTGGAGACCCGGCAGCGCGTCGCCCATCTCGCCCTCGAGCTCGGCCTTCGGCACCAGAGCCGCGACCGAATCGACCACCAGCACGTCTACCGCACCCGAGCGCACCAGCGTGTCGCAGATTTCCAGCGCCTGCTCGCCCGTGTCCGGCTGCGAAATCAGGAGCTCGTCGATGTTGACGCCCAGCTTGCGCGCATAGACCGGGTCGAGCGCGTGCTCGGCGTCGATGAAGGCGCAGATTCCGCCCTTCTTCTGCGCTTCCGCCACCGTGTGCAGCGCCAGCGTGGTCTTGCCCGAGGATTCCGGCCCGTAGATTTCCACGACGCGCCCCTTCGGCAGACCACCGATCCCGAGCGCAATGTCGAGCCCGAGGGAACCCGAGGACACCGCCTCGACATCCATCGACCGGTCGTTCTTGCCGAGCTTCATCACCGAGCCCTTGCCGAACTGGCGCTCGATCTGGGAGAGCGCGGCGGCCAGAGCTTTACTCTTGTCCATGGAAGATCCTTCGACGATACGCAGGGCAGTGTTGGACATTGGGTCGTGCTCCTTATGGCGAGGATTCGCTAGAGGGACAAACGATTGGCGGGGCGGGCCGGCGATAAAAGTAATGTACCCTATTTGTTCCAAGTTCGCAATATGTTCTTTCGCGGATTTTGGTACTGGCCTGTTTCCGGCGACATTGGCCTGGTTTGAAATGACACGTGGCCTGTTTTGTTCTGGGCCAACCATAAGGTGTATTCACGGGCGGAACACGCCGTCATATATTACCGAAATTTCCCGGTTCTGGCACAATCTGCATAGACGCTCGTTCCGATTGAGCGCAGGGTTCCCTCTCAATCGGGGGGTGACACCATGACCGAGCGACTTATTCAGACAGGTATTGTCACCGTAGGCACCGTGAACGCTGGCCTAATCGTCTGGCTGATCCTGATGATTTGAGGCCGCCTCAGTTGGCGGCCTCTTTTCCATCCAGCTTCTCATCGATGTAGGCCCGCGCTCCCTTTGAGGCCGCTCTAGTGGGAGCCATTCCTGCGAAGCGATCTCCTTGCCCGATCCTGGGATAAACAATCCATTCCCATTTTTCTTCGGTGAGTGGCCGGCCATAAAGCCGCCGTCCGGTGCGGTCCTATAGTGGCCCTACTTCGCATCTGCGAGTGGCCGGCATCTAACCGGCGGGTTTTTCTTTGTCCTCGTGCGGCTGCTCGCCACGGTTTTCGGCAGTCTGCTCCGGATCCCCGGGCTTCTTCCCGGCCATGTTCCCAGGATTGAAATGGTACTTGCCGTCCGGATTCTCGCCGGGCTGCTTCTCATTTGGATTTTTATTGTTGTCGTCGGCCATAAGGCTGTTCCTTTAGAGGGAGGAACAACATGCAACAGGGCGGGCAATCCCTTAGTTCCTACCAGTGGCCTACTTTGCAATCCCGAGTGGCCTATTTCGGCAGTACCCGGATGCTGGCCTGGTTTCCGAGCGCGGTGGCCTAGTTTGATTTTCGCGGTGGCCCGATTTGGATTTGAAGAACGGACCGCAAACGAATGTGTTCCGCTAAGCGAACATGAGGTGTAGAGTTCCGTAGAACTTCTGTGCCCCTTGAAAGTTTTAAGCAGAGCGAACTTTGTGACAGGAGGAAGTCATGAAGCGCTTCCGATTCAAACCGGATAGAGTGCTTGGAGAGCGGCTCATCAAGGAAGCCAGACTAGCGCGAGAAAAGGCAGAACAATTGCAGGCGGCCCCAGAGCAAGAGGCTCTTTTGAAGAAGGCCCACGAATCCGATGTCGCCGCCCGCATTGAGGAATGGTTGAAATCATCCGGCTTGCAGCCGCCGAAGTAAGCCCGTCGCGTTGACTCCGCTGGTTCTCGAAACAGCGGGCCAGCGGGCCATGCAAGATCATCTGGTTCAACTTGAGATGACGCCGCTAAGCGCGAACTATTCGACCGCCTCGCAAGTCATCTCACAGTCCTGGCCGACCAAGTTGAAATGGCGATGCTCGAACGGAAGACCGGTTAAGGCCGCCTCAGTTGGCGGCTTCTTTGCCAGCTTCCCGGCGAAGCTTTCGCAAAAGGATTTCGATGTAGCCTTCCAAGTCAGCCACGCTGTCAGCCGACAATCCCTCCGGGAAAAACGCGCAAGCTCGCCATTCATAGAACCACGGAAAAGAAGTGCCCTAATCCGCCTCTGCGCGTGTGAAACGATCTCGTCTCCTGCCCGTATCTATTGGCCTGGGGGATTTCAATGCCCAGTTCGACGCAGCGCCGCCACGCATCCATTTGAGCTTGGTCGCGTTGTGCCGTTGAACCTTCTCGTCATCCATTCGGACTGATCAATATCCGGGATTTTGCTAATCCCTCTCGGGGCTGGAACGCCGCCGCCTGCGCTTCATTTCAAGCGGGCGGCGTTTTCATTTCATTTGTGGCCTGATCTCCACTGAGCGGCGCCGACAGTTTCACACGACTGTCATGGCACGTTCCTAGCATTGTCATGCGACGGGGGTCCGGCGCGCGGCTCTCCGTCCAACCTCGGCCTAGACCACCAGATGGGCGGAGAGCTCGCCGACCTCCTGAACCATGGCGGCACGCCCGGGTTGGTTCGGCATGTATCGCATCCGGTATTTTTGCACCTTCCTCGCCGTGACCGGAATCGGCTTCGTATTTCCGGTCACGCAAACCCGCTTTGTAGGCGGATGAAGCAAGGCCGCCTCAGTAGGCGGCCTGACGGGAACGACTCTCGAACCAAGGGATTGAGATTCCGGTCTGTGGCGCGACACTCTCGCGCCATCCACCCGGAACGGTCCATCGTACAATGCGCGCGTTGGCGATGGGCCGGGTCTCGTGAGGCCGCCTCGGTTGGCGGCCTCTTTCGTTTCGTGAAGTCTTCCTTCCGCCAAGGAAGCCCCTCCGTACCGACTGGTTGATCCCGATAGATCATCTTGAAGATGCTGGCCGCCGGATCCATGCCGCGCCCGTTCTTTCTGCTTTGGCGACACGCCCAGCTCAATAACATGGCGCTTAGTTGCGGCGGAGCGTGCTGTCCGCATTTGAGCCGTTGTGTCCCAAGTTGAATTCGTCAGTGTCCTAATTCGTAAAAGTTCCGAATGGCGGGACAAATTGAGGACTCGCTAATCCCCTGATCCGAGCGCACACTTTCACCATCACCGCCCGGATCGTGGCTACCATCGGTGACGAGAACGCTCCATCACAGCGCTCCCGCCCCCTCGAACAGGGAGCAGCGCCTTGCAAAGACGGCAACGCATCAGACAATCCGTATCTCTTCAGGACAGGCTGCGGGTCTTCGCTGACGATATCCGCACCCGGGCGGCAGAGCTTTCGCCAGGCGTTCTGAAGGATGATATGCTGAGGAAAGCCCGTCAGGCTGACACTGCATGTCACCTCGAAGAGTGGGTCAATTCCTCGGGTTTGCAGGCACCGAAGTAAGCTGAGCATCAATGGCTCAGTATTTTTTCGACCTCAGGTCGGATGGCATCTTCTCGCAGGACAAAGATGGCGTCGAACTGCTGGACGCCGAGGCGGCACACGATATGGCGCTCGGCGCACTTGTCGATGCCGCCCGCGATGCGGTCATGGAAGGTTCGACGGGCCAGCATTTCGCGGTGGAAGTTCGTAACAGAACTGGCCGTGTTCTCGAAGTCACGGCCATTTTCAATTCCAGGATTTTCAGCAAGCAATGATAACGCCGCCTCAGTGGCGGCCTCTTTCACTTGAAGACGTCGTCTTCGCAATCAGCCGAAAGCTCGCGTCAAAGGCCGGTAATCTGGCTAGACAGGCGAATAGTCCTTCGGCAATCCCGTAACAAGTACTGCCCCCACGACGTTCTTTCTTCGAGACAATACTGATTCTCAGAAGTTCGCGGTAGGTGGTGGCCCGATCCCCGCTGCGGCGTCCCGCAACGTGACATAAAACCTTGGCACAGGTTGTGCACACTCATCATCACCGGGGTTTTGCATCCACCTCTCCGGGGCTGGAAAGCCGCCGCCCGCGCGACATTTAAGCGGGCGGCGTTTTTATTGATGTCGCAATCTGACAGCCCCGCTGTCCTAATTAGGACAGCACCCGGATTTGGTGCTGGCTTGTTTCCGAGCGCGGTGGCCTGGTTTGAAATTCACCGTGGCTTGATTTGAAAGGTTCACTTTGGAACTGAAGGTGGCCCGTCTGCATATTAAGTTCGCTGGAACTCAAACCCTGCGGTTAGGACCCGTAAAGACGAGGTTGTGTCATGAAGCAGCGCCGTCGTTTCACGCAGACCGTGTCACTGGAAGAACGACTTGCCGGAGAAGCGAAACGCCTCCGCGAACAAGCTAAAGCCCTCCCTCACGGTCCTCAACGAGAGGACCTCCTCCGCAAAGCCAGACAGGCTGAGACCGGCTCGCACATGAGCGAGTGGCTGAGATCGCCGGGGCTTCAACCGCCCAAGCCAGCCTAGAAGCAGACGCGCCTGAGGTATCGCGTTGCCGGCACAGATCCGGTTTCTGTCCCGGCGTGGTCATTCGCGTTGGCGGCATCAACGCTTGAGGATGAAGGTTTTCCCAATTCCTGCGGCTGGCCCGATGAACCTTGGCACGGGACGTGCAGACAAAACGATATCGGGATTTTACAATTTCCCTCCCGGGGCTGGAAAGCCGCCGTCCGCGCTTCATTTAAGCGGACGGCGTTCTTGCTTCTGAAGCCCAACAAGCAGCCTGTCCTGACTTGATGTTCCGAGTGTCCCAATTGGGACAGCACCCGGGTTTGGGCGTGGTCTGTTTCCGACCTCACTGTCCGATTTTGAAACGAGCCTTTGAAACGAGCCGTGGCCGGATTTGAAGTCGTTCAATTGTCGCGAGGTGAGACAGCACGTCGCGGCAGGACGCAGTCACCCTCCACCTGTCACCGAGCGGCCCTTGGCAATCTACCGGTGATTGAAAACGCCATCACGCTCGCGCCTCGCTTCCCTCTCGGAAAGAAGCAACTCGGCAGAGCTTCGCGAAATCCTCCAAGAGCTCCGCAAGAAACTGAACCAACGCCGGTTCGATTGGCCGCCCCCGTCTTGATCCGTCACCGCGTTGGCGCGGCTGCTGCGGCGACAGAAAGCGAGGGGAAGCAGAACACTCTTTCACCAAGGCGGACAAGCGGCCGCTTCGAAACGTCGCGGCCTGCGGGAACAAAGTTCATGCGAATGGACGATGACCGCATCGAGATCGTCTCCCTAGCATTCACGCGCCTCGTTCGCTCGGTTCGATTCAAGATGCTCTGCGAACAGGCTCAAACCGAAGAAGGGTCTGCCACTTCCAGCCACGACCGCTTCGATCAACGAGGTACGATGAATGGATCAATTGTACGCCGAGCGGTTCGATAGCTCCTGACCTTGCCCCCAAGTTTTATCCAGTCCTGAGTTCGCCCCGGCTGTTGGATTTGCCCGGTTGGACGGTGGCAGCGGCGGGAGCCGGCGCGGAGCCCTC